>CAZRHW010000001.1:0-40720 GCA_964599785.1 uncultured Bacteroides sp.
CCATCTAAGAAATCCCTCCTGTTTTCATTTACCAGGCTTCCTAATACTATTTAAAATCGATAAAACAGCTTGGCCAAAAATGGAAATAACCAAGGAGGAAAATATGAACAGAATGGACAACTGGATTGAATCACGGCTGATGAACGCTAAAAAAAATAAGAGTGCGGTCAGCACAAAGGATTTGATCGCGGAGATCATCGGGATATTTAACTTGAAGACAAATCGGCAGTCAATAAGGAACTTGAAAGAAAAAATCAAAACCATACGAAATCGAGTGAACAAAAAATTCGCCAGGCGGAAACAAACATTCGAACGATATGCCCGGAAATTGTTCGTGCCGACCGAGATGATACAGCGGTGGGTGGAGAACGGTCTGTTCCCTATTCAAAACCCAAGGAAGATCGAAAGAATAATGAAGGTCATCGAGGAGAGAGATTATTTCAGAGAGGTGCTAAGTCATCAGGAGGGAGGCTTTACAATTCCTATAAAAAAAGGAACGCGACTGATAAAGTGACGTCACGTCATGGACACGGACCCGCAAAAAGTATTTCTTTTTGCGGGTATGACATCAACTCAAGGACACACTGGGCAAACATTTAACATTTTATTATGAGGGATCAGATTATCTGCTCGACCTCAGGCCTATCATCCCATCATAAGTTCCCAATCTATATGTCTAATCAATCAAGGATGTAACCCAGTTCCCAAATTGTGTGAAGGTTTTAAGGCTTTAATCTCATTATATTAAGAAGTTCCTATGGTCAGCTCCATTGTTTTAAAACTGCTTGTTGTTTTTGCTTTTCAGTTGTCGAACATATAAACTCGTTAACTTCATCCGCATTTTTTAAAATTATATGCTGCTCATCTGGATTCCGCTTCTCATGATCTATAGAGAACCCAAACCGCTTTTTAAAGTAGAAAATAAAGGCACCTTTAACCGAAATCTTTAATTCACTGTTTACCATTCCATAATCAATCTCAATTGTCTTTTTTTTTGAATCCTTAAGATTCGGGTGAGGTGCTATTATAAAATCTACTTGAGTATTCCAAAAAATATCATCTTCAGAAGAAATGTCTGTGGGTTTCTCTCCAGATATTTCAAGAATACGACCAAATATAAAATCTTTAAAAAGCTTCGTTTTGTGACAAAAAGCCCGAACATGCCATCTAAAACCGTCATTTCCAAACGCAGTAGGTGAAATCCAGCGCCATACTGGATTAGGACGAGTTATTGATTGGTACTTAATATGAATCGCAATATTATTCTTAATTACTTTGACAATAGTTCTGAACACATTTGGAACAATTGAACGCTCTGGAAATGGAATAGAGTAACAAGGGGCCAATAGACTAATTGGTACAGCAGATGGATCTAATCGACCAGATGATATTTCGGATAGTTGATTCAAATAGTGCTCTGGAGAAGGATTAATCAATATTGGCTTAAACTTAGGGGATGGAAAATAGAATTTACCACTTTTATCGTATTCTAAATTTTTTGGTGCAAACTCTTGGTACATTCGTAAATCTGATGAAGCTTGAGGAACTGATATTCTGAAATGGGCCATTAGATCCTTTCGATTAATTCGCTCCTCCCAAAGGATTTTTTGTTCTATAAATTCTAATCTCCGACTTACCCCCCAAGATATACTATTTATTTTCTTAAATATCATATGGTTAACCTTATTTGCAATATTTTTCAAAATGGGTATAAAAATTATATTGACATAGAAACTATACGCATTATATTTAATACTATATCCGTATAATAAATATACGCGATTGTAAATCAAATTTTAAAAATAAAGGGGAATTAAAATGAAAAATCGTGAAAAACATGAAATTACAGTGACCGTTTATGCTCCTAGGGCAGTGGAACCTAAAGAATTTACATGGCCCAAAACTAAAAAAGTGGGGGAAGCTGCTCAAGAGGCTGCAATAGCTTTTGGCTATGAGCCTTCTTCCCCAACCTTTCAAAACGAAAACGAAGAAGTCCTCGACAGGAACAAACCTCTAGTTGCTGAAAAGGTAAAAGATGGAGATACTCTTGAGCTGGTAGATAGCGGGGGAGGGGTTTGAATGTAATGATTCCTGATGAGATTACCATTCAATTAGTTGAGCATGAACTTGAAGGGGCAAGGGCATGGGGAAACCGAAAAGGCATTAGTTTTATATGGCTGCCTAAGGACCTTCTAATCCGTATAACAATGGTACAGCCTTCGACAGAAGAATCATTTTTCTTACAAGGAGATATTAAAAAATATAAGGCTGTTCCACCAGCTTGGACCTTCCGGAATTCAGATTGGTGCGGCGAATTTGAAAAAAAAAATTACCCCGCACCTTCTCAAACACCATGGGGGTCTTCTATTTTTCATGGAAAACCTGTGCTGTGTACTCCCTTCAACAGATTAGCATACGGAGAAAACAATGGACCACACAGCGATTGGGGAGGGGCAACTAATTGGTTGTCTGCTGGGGGGAACCATATAAAAGCTTATACAATCGGCGATATGCTCCAGGCAATCCGGAGAGATTTTTTGCTAACTAAAGGGAGGATGAAATGATGATATCTGAAACTTGGTCTGTTCATCGAATTTCCCCGCTACCAGAAAACAAGATACGCGGCTTCTTTATAATTACCGAACCAATCATAAAAGCAACATGTGAGGCCTTAACTGATATGGCTTTACAGGGGATTAGGGATGGTGGCCATGAGGCCCTTGTTTTTTGGGCAGGTTTACAAGCAAATGAAAAAACTGTGTTTACAACAGTACTGAGACCATCCACTGAGAACTTTAATCAAAAAGTTACAGTTAGCGAAAAGGAAGTCGGTAGATCAAGCAAACTGGCACGCAGCTATGGTCTAAGTCTTCTTGGTCAGGTTCACTCTCATCCAGGATTTGATGCACGACATTCAGAAGGCGACGATCATATGATAACTATGCCATATGAGAATATGCTCTCAATAGTTGTTCCGAATTTTGGAATTGGCTTCAAAGATATTTTTGGAGCAAAAATACATCAGTTTCAAAATGGAAGATGGGTGCTATGCAGTCTATCATCTATAAAGAATAATATAAGTATAGTACCGATAATGGCTCAAAGGAAAAATGAATAAATACGAATTTTATAGTCTTCGCGATAGCAGGACAAATCAATATAGCAATCGGGCGTTATCTTTTAACAATCAAATTCACGTCGGTATTGATCCCGAGGTAGCGCAAACTGCTGTAGGTCAGCATATTTTGATAAGTATCTCTAACATGCTTTCCAGAGTGCATCGGCGCATAAGTTTTGATATCCCGCCAAATATTGCCCTGAAAATAAATTCTATTTTCGAAGGGAATGATTTGCAAGAAGTTGTAATCAATGGTGCAAAAATCATTGACCCATTTATATTCTCTTCGATAGCCCCTTCGAACAATTCATCAAAATTCTCAATAGGGATAGGGCAAAATTTAGAATATAAATGTAACTGGTACATAGGGGCGTCAAACTCCATAGCGATTTTAAGTAAAGAAGCGGTTCCAGTTTCATATGAGAATAATGGATCGATGATTGGAGGCGGCCTTGCTGCATGTTTGGGTGCCTCGGCATCATTTAAATCTATTGCAGGAATAAAAGTAAAGCCGAGGTTAATCTCGGCATGGAACTTTTCAGAAGATCAAAATGCGGAAGCTGGTGCAACGTCTTTACCTGAGTTAAATATTGGAAATGTACTAATTATTGGTGCTGGTGCAGTAGCCTCATCTATGGTTTATTGGTTGTTTTCATTAGGTTCAGCAGGTACATGGACCATTGTCGATAAGGACACTGTAAAACTTCACAACACTAATAGGTCATTACTGTTTACACCATACCATGCTGGCTTTAGAGGTTCAAAAGTCGAATATAAGTCTTCAATATTGTCAAAATATTTGCCTAATACAACAGCTTACACACAATGGTATGATAAGATTAAAGAAGTGCAAACCAATCGTTACGATGTTGTATTAGCGCTTGCAAACGAGCGAGATGTTAGAACCCACCTGGCTCATCAAAATTATCCAATAGTTCTTCATGCGACAACAGGAAAAAACTGGCTAAGCCAAATGCATCGTCACATACCAGGGTACGATGATTGTATCGTATGCCGTATGGAGGACTTAAAGGAATTAAATTTCGAATGCTCAAATGGCGTAATTGGTCAGAAATTAGAAGGACAAAATAAAAATAATGATGCTGCTCTCCCTTTTCTTTCAGCGTCTAGTGGCTTGATGTTGGCAAGTACGTTGTATAAGCTCCAAACAGAGGCTATTTTAGATGATCCGTGTAATGACTGGCGGATAGATTTTAGTTCTGAATACAAAATGGCATCGAAAGGAAAAAGAAAGTGCAGAGCAGAATGCAACATATTATGGCCAAAAAAAATTAGAAAAAACGTGAATAAAAAAACGAAATGGGCATCGCTAGAACCATAAATGATTTGTTCTTAACAACAAAATAGGCGGAGAATAGTGCCTCATACGCTGTGCTATAATGGATATTGATGGCACATTCGAGCCTACTCTCATTTGCGAAAAAAATTTTAGATACTTTCTGTTAGCTATAGTATCCCGGGTGAAGGATAATAAGTCGGATGAGATCCATTCATTCGCTGATATCTTTTGGCACAATTTTATCGAACTAAAAATAGCACCCCATCCCAAACTTGAAGAGACTCAGAGGAGAATGATAAAATAGTATCACGGGATGAAAAATGGAATTGGTTCAATACAGGTAAGGTAAGGACTGCCCTATATTTTAATTTAGAAAGACGTCTAGGATTAGATGAAGGTGGTGAGTTCAGGCCACAAAACGAGCAACAAATCGTTCTTGTCATTAGGGATGAAATAAAAAAGACCGTTGATATTTACAAATCTGATAATTCATAGTTACGCTTTTCCGAGCGTATCATTAATGGATTCCCCAGGAAAAGGGAGAAAGGTTCGGCCTTAATTATCTATGTTGTCTAAAAAGGAGGTATGGCCTATGCAAAAGAATAATGGAACTCTTTTATTCTCCGCCAGCGATTTGACAAACTTTCTGGATTGCAAACATCTCACCACGCTTGATCTTAAAAATCTGGAAGCACCATTGCCAAAAGCTGATGAAGACGCTCAAATTAAACTGATCCAGGAAAAGGGGTTCCAGCATGAAGAAAGATACCTTAATCTGCTGATGCGTGCAGGAGTCCGTGTGGCGGACCTAAAGTCGGAAATGCGAGATTCTGACGAAGCAGTCTTGGCTACGATTGACGCGATGACGCAGGGATTTGAAATCATTTACCAGGCATGTTTGCGCTCCGCCCCCTTTTTTGGATATGCGGACTTTCTTCGCCGGGTGGAAAGGCCCTCCAAACTTGGCAGCTTCAGTTATGAAGTGGTGGATACCAAGCTTGCAAGAAGCCCCCGGGCTAAGTACATCATTCAGCTTTGCGTTTACTCTCAAATGATAGAAAAGGTACAGGATGCTTCTCCACGATCAATGCATTTGGTCCTGGGTGACGGTACTGAAAGGAAATTTAGGGTAGCGGAGTTCTTTCATTATTATCGACAGGTCCAATCCCGGTTTTTGAAACATGTAAGCGGGGAATGTGAAGAGACTTATCCTGAAATGTGCGATCACTGCGTTCAATGTCATTGGCGTGATATCTGTAAAGACCAATGGGAGAAGGATGATCATCTCTGTCGAATTGCCAATATTACCCGAGTCCAAATCGAAAAACTGAAGACCCAAGGGGTAAAAACAATGGCCCAACTGGCCAAACTGCCCCAGGGGCAGCGGGTGCAAGGAATTCAGCCTGCGACTGTAGAGAGACTTCGGGACCAAGCTAGGTTACAGAGACATAAACAGGAAACCGGAGAGGATCGCTTTAAAATCTTACCCGTGGATCCCGATGGCATACGAGGATTTTGCCGTCTGCCGAGACCGGATGCCGGGGACATCTTTTTCGACATGGAGGGAAATCCCTTAGAAGAAAGAGGTCTTGATTATCTATTCGGGGTTCATCATCTCGAAGATGACACACCCCGATACCGACCATTCTGGGCCCACAACTCGCAGGAGGAGCAGCAGGCATTCCAGGATTTCATCTCATTTGTCACGGAACGTCTGATAAATTATCCGCAGGCTCATATTTACCATTACGCTTCCTATGAGGAGGCTGCGTTAAAGCGACTGATGTCTCTTCATGGAACATGTGAAGCAGAGGTGGACCATCTTTTACGAACCGGGAAGCTTGTGGATTTGTACAAGGTGGTCAAAGAAGCCATTAGGATCTCCGAGCCCAGTTATTCAATCAAGAATTTGGAGATCTTCTACGCTGGCAAACGGGAAGGCGAGTTGGCTGACGGCGGAACTAGTATTGTTTATTATGAAAAATGGAAACAAACCGGTGATTCGAATTTCCTGGATGAAATCCGTTCCTATAATGAAGTCGACTGTCGGTCTTTATACCAATTAAGAAATTGGCTGTTGACATTTAGACCAAGGGGAATCTCTTGGTATGGAGAGCAAGCGCAAAAGCAGGTTGTGTCCGAAAAAAGCGAGAAAGTGCGTGAGCATGAAGAACGCCTCGAAAAATACAAGAGCAAACTGCTTTCCAAATTTTTAAGTGAGCGCTTATTACGTGATCCTGAGTACAACCTTCGTGAAGTCGTTTTTCAACTCCTTGATTTTTACCGCCGCGCTGCTAAGCCGGAATGGTGGAACATGTTCGCCCGAAAGGAAATGGACGAGGAGGAGCTTTTAGATGATCCCGAGTGTATCGCTTCTCTGAAAATAGTAGGTTACCCTCAACCGGTTAAGCGGTCCTTTCTGTATACGTATAGGTTTCCAGATCAGGAATTCAAATTGAAGGCAGGTGACAGCTGCTTACGGGCTGATACTCTGGAGAGAGCTGGCACCATAGAGGAAATAGACGAAAAAGATCGTCTCCTATGCCTGAAACTCGGCAATAAAAGCAGCTTACCTGAACGCCTATCAGTCATCCCCACTGGACCCATCTCGACGGACACTTTAAAGGAAGCATTATTCCGTTTTACTGACAGTCTCATTGCTGGAGATGGACGATATCAATCAATCCTGGACTTGTTACTACGTGAGCGGCCTCGTATAAAGGAACACCGGCAAGAAAATACAATCGTACGCCCGGACCATGATCTCATTGCAGAGATAATTGACGCGGCAAATAGACTTGACAGGAGCTATCTCTTCATCCAAGGACCGCCTGGGGCGGGAAAAACTTTCACTGGCTCTCACCTGATCACGGATCTGATAAAGAAAGGCTTTCGGGTGGGAGTATCCTCAAACAGTCACAAAGCCATCAACAACTTGTTAGAGGCTATCGAGAAGCGAGCCCAGGAGGAAGGTTTCAGATTTACTGGGGTCAAGAAATCTACCTTTGGCGATCCAGACAGCTTCTTCAATGGAAAGATCATCCGTGACGAAAAAGACAAGCAGTCGGTTATCAGCTCACGGGCTAACCTGCTGGCAGGAACAGCCTGGCTTTTTTCTGATCCAGATCTTGACCAAGCACTGGATTATCTTTTTGTGGATGAGGCGGGACAGGTTTCGCTTGCAAATCTGGTTGCCATGTCTACCAGCGCCAAGAACATCATTTTACTCGGCGATCAAATGCAACTCCAACAACCCATACAAGGTATACACCCGGGACACTCCGGAGAATCTGCATTGGACTACATGCTTCAGGGGGAGGCGACCATCTCTGAGGATCGAGGGGTGTTCCTACCGGTCACGTGGCGGATGCACGAAAGCATTTGCAGATTCATTTCAGACGCGGTGTACGATGGCAAACTGAAGCCGGCACATGGTAACGAAAACCAGAGTCTCGTTCTCGGACCGAATGCACACCCTACTTTGCAGAAAACCGGTATCCGATTTATTCCTGTGGATCACGAAGGGTGTTCTCAGCGAAGCGAGCAAGAAGCGAATCTGGTGAAGGAGATTTACCTTAACCTGCTTAAGCACTCTTATACGGATAGAGAAAGCGATCAACACCGGATGGAGGTCAAAGACATCCTTGTTGTCAGTCCTTACAACATGCAGGTAAACCTTTTAAAACAAATGCTGCCAGAAGGTTCCCGCGTGGGTACAGTTGACAAGTTCCAGGGCCAGGAAGCGCAGGTGGTTATCTTTTCCATGGCCACATCGAGCGGTGAAGACCTCCCAAGACACCTGGGATTTCTATTCAGCAAGAACAGGCTGAATGTCGCCCTGTCGCGCGCAAGGTGTCTTGCCATACTCGTAGCCAATCCCAAACTCCTGACCATCAACTGTAACACTGTGGAACAGATGGGACTTGTAAATACGCTCTGCTGGGTGGAGGCGTACTCGAATGTCTGATGCCTTCGAATTCAACAGAATTCGAGCATATTCCCTTTATTTGTCTGTTAAGAGCTTTGGGGTTCATTTTCGAGGTCTAATATCCTTGAGAGCCTTTGGAGGCTGCAGGTCCAATTAAGAATTTTTGTGGGGATAAGGCCTTAAAGTGGAATACGTTCGTGTAGAGCGTACATAAAATTCACCTAAAGTTAATAACTTTTCGACCTGTGTTATCTCCGACAAATCACTCTCCCGCTAAAACCTTTGAGAATAATAAACCATAGAAACCATGCTTTTTTAAATATTAGGTGATCAGTCATGGTAGGAAATTCATTTAACTAGTATATATTAAATTCGAACCGTAAATATCATGACACAACTGTTATAATGATATCGTTTTCTGATCTTTGGTGCTGTTCTATCTTGCATTTCTAAAAATAAAAATCGTTAATGGCCGGAAAGAACATTTAAAAGGTATAAGGAGAATACAAAAAGGTATGAACGGCTATAGCAATGGTTCAGAAGATCCAATACAAAGACAAACAAGAACCGGAAATGGCATAAAATTAAAACTAAAAAGGAAGAATTGGCCTGGAAAAGGCCTGAGAAACGGTTAAATTTGATGAAATACACCTCCGGCTTCGATATTAAAATCGGCGTGGAGCAGGATCTGAAATCTCTAATCCCTTCCTTAGAGTCAAATCGGCAGTGTCCTCGATATCATGATCGTATCTCTTGAAAATGATAGCAAATAAAATGATAATACGGATAAAACAAAAGAGAAAAATGTCGTTAAAAAAATCGTTTGGAAAAGATTTGTCCTTCAAAATGAATATAAAATTTAGTGAAATTAATCAGTGATATTAATGAGATATGGACCACTCTTTTGAATAAAATAGCAAAAGATAGTTCTATAAAAACGGTCGTTTCCCTCACTCAATACATTATATATTATATATGCAAGACACCGCGCCCAAAAACCATTCCGTTTTCATTTACCATCCTTCCTAATACTATTTTAAATCGATGATTCAATCTGGCCAAAAAGGAAAAAAACTACGGAGAAAAATATGAACAGGATGGACGACTTGGATAGAATTAAGACTGATGAACGCTAAAATAAAGAACGCACCTGATACAATGACGTCTTGGGCACGGCCCCGCAAAAAGTATTTCTTTTTGCGGGTATTGGCAGCAACTCAGGGTCATATTAGGCAAA
This sequence comes from uncultured Bacteroides sp., assembly GCA_964599785.1. Classification (GTDB taxonomy): domain Bacteria; phylum Bacteroidota; class Bacteroidia; order Bacteroidales; family SM23-62; genus LJUQ01. The sequence goes on from CAZRHW010000001.1 coordinate 9,584, forward strand.
CCTTCAACACTTTATTATCAGGAATCAGATTCATCTGATCTAATACGCCACAATCCGAGCGCAAAAAGTATTTCTTTTTGCGCTATTACAGATGAGTCCGAATGAAACGGAAACACGGAAAACTTATGCAAATTTACACCAACACAAAATTATATATTATCCAAGTCAAACTTGTATGGGATCTCTCTTTTGTACTCAGATGGATGGTCTAAAAGATATGATCTTTTTGTTACAATTAAAATAATTGAAACAGTCTAAATTCCCACTAATAATTCTTAATCATCCATTCCATTCCCCTCCCTTCTTTAACCATATAGATTTCTTGACATTTCCTAATTATCAATGTATTCGATTGGAATAACAATCATTTAGAAGACTGCAGATAAACAAATTGGACTTGATTGAAGCACTCAAAACTGAAACGAAATTGGGGAAAAGGGATAGAAAGGATAAATAGGGGATTAAATTGCTTTGATATTAAACAACGAACCGGATAAAGCTCAATTTAGGTTTGCGGAAAAGGTCATCAAAAAAACCATTGGAGAAATTCGTACTTTCCTGGACGAACTGGCCAATGGAACATCAAACTACAAAAGTCTGCACAATCTTACAGAACAAGTCGAACACCAATATCATGGAAGGTTTTTAATCGAGCTCATTCAAAATGCTCACGATGCACTTTTTGATATTCCAAAACAAAGGGATTATGATGACAACATATCAGAAGATGAGGGGCGCATTGAGATTGTAATATCTGATGAGCCACCATTTGGAGCTCTTTACGTGGCCAATGATGGGTCGCCTTTCACGGAATCAAACTTCGAAAATCTATCCCGATTTGGTCAAAGTGATAAAGATCCAGAAAAGCATATTGGAAATAAAGGCATAGGGTTTCGTAGTGTTTTGGAAATCACACGAGAGCCGGAGATTTATTCACGAAAAGAAATATCTTCCACCTCATTCAATGGTTTTACCTTTTGTTTTACTCCGAGGATCATTCGTTCATTTGAACAGCCCATTCATGATCTATTAAACGGGCATAATAGTCCTAAATTGGAACTTGCTAGCGATACTCATTTGGTGGAATGGGGAAGCGAAAAATTACAGGCTTTTCAAGATCGATTTCAGTTCGATGGATTTGAAGGAGTTGTTTCCGAACTCAAATTTCTTTCTCCATACCTTTTGCCAGTACCTATCAGTGCCGAAAACAAAATGGCCATGGTTAGGCAATTTGAAGAGAAAGGATTTGCCACAGTAGTTCGGCTTCCATTTAGCAGTGAGGAGGCAAAAAGGCTGACTATCGAGAAAGTCGAAGAACTTGATGAAAATACTATTCTATTTCTGAACAAGGCTAAAAGCCTTTGGATAGAAACACCAACTAATATACGGTACGTTACAAGGAAGACCCAATCTTTGACGGATTTAGGTAATGCACAGCAAATTGATATAGGTGTTCTCCTTGATGAAAACAATTATGCTAATACAAAGCGATATTGGCTATGGGAATGGATAGTTGGTGGTAAAGAATATCCCCAAGAATCGGAAAAAATTCGTGAGGCAGTATCCAATCTTCCCGGAAAATGGCCTGATGTAAGACGGGCTGAAGTTGCCTTAGCTATTTCTGTAGAAGAACCCCCCGATCAGGGTTTAATAAGTATTTTTTTGCCTACTGAACAGCCAAGTGGTGCGGCCTGCCATCTAAATGCACCCTTTTATGGGGACATCAGCCGAACCTATGTGGACTTTGATCAGCCATTCAATAAACTTCTCATTGAAAAAATGGCAAAAAAAGCCACTGATATAATTTCTATGTATCTTGCCGGCAAGGGCATTTATGAGGCCCGGGCGATTCAAGATATTCTGTGTCCCTTGACCCTCCAGGATTCTGACGACAATCATTGGCTTTCCCTGATCGAGGCTGCATTTGAAGATCGTGATCAGAAACTGGAAGAAGAACCGCTTATTCTAACCAACAACGGATGGAACGTTATTGGAAAAGCAAGATTGCTTCCTGATTGTTCCGCGACTGAATTAATTTCGGATGAGATTATTTATAAAGAAGCGACTTACCCTGTTATTGATAAGAGCCTTTCTTCTCGATTAAACCAGCTAAAAAACTTGTATATTTTTTTTCGGAAACCTTATTCCCCTCAACCCGATTGGATAGCGGCTACTCTGGAAAAAATTGCGGCCTATTTTCATAGAGAATTTGAAAGTGTCGATTGGAATGGATTTTGGCATGATGTAATGGAGTTGTTGCCAAAACAAGCATCAATGCTCCAAGGGAAAAAAATTCTTTTAGGCACCGATGGTGAACTCCATGCTACCGGTAAAAACATGTCTGTGTTTTTCAGACCGCGAAGCACTGGTGATGATGAAGAGATACTCCCGAACCGTGCTGTGGACGATATTCCACAGGAACTTCGTTCTTACATCGCCTTTCTCAATGAAGCTATTAATGTCCATGTGCATAGAGAAGGTGGAGGCATCCGAAACCATCCCCTTCATGGATATCTTGCTTCTTCTTCTTTGGTTCAGCCTTTTGGGGTGGAATCGATTCTACGCAATGTCCTCATTCCAGCTACTCCAGACCTTCCTGTCTCTTTGAATAAAGAAAAAGATTCGCTTTGTCGGGGCATCATTAGCTGGGGACTCCGACTTGTTGAGGGCTTGGTTGCAAAAGATAAAGGAGAAAAAACACTCCAGTACCTTGGAAGGCTTCCCGCTCCTTGTCATGGAGGTTGGTACCCACTTAGTGAAACCTGTTTTGGCCCTGGGTGGGATGATACCGTTGGCAGAGAACTTAAATCATATTTGGATGCAGCAAGAACTATTGAAACAAAAGAATCTGCCAAAAAACTCCTTTTGCCGCCTTATGACGAACACTGGAGCAACAATGTGCCGGCAAATCGTAAATTACTTGAAAGAGCTGGGGCTATTGATGGAATAAGATTGTTTGAAAATAATCCAGAAGATTGGGCTCCCAGTTTCCAAGTTACCAGATGGAATGGTGTCAGGCTTCCAGAAAAAGCTCCGCCTGGAATCGATTCAGAAATATGGAAGCGATTTATAGATAAAGTCCACTCTAATTTAAAACCACGATATGATGGGCCGTTTCCTTTCAAGGTTGATAACTTCTTTGTCATTCCCGGAACCGAACGCTTTTCATCTTTAAGTCTCGACGAGCGCGAAAACTTCATGAATGTGTTATTGCGATCAATTGTTAAATGGGTTGTCTCGTGGGAAACTATTTGGATTTCAAAAATTGGGGGAATGATTGATTCCATGCCCCACGAATCGCCTTTAAAGCATTGGCTAAAAGAAACTCCATGGTTAGTTGATAGGGAAAAAACACCGCCCGAATTTAGGCCTAAAGATAGATGGTTTATCCCACCCAAGACGATTGTAGGTCGCGCTCATCAATTTAGACATTTGAACCCTGTGCCCTCAAAAATATCTTGGTTTCTGGATGAATCCCTTGAACTCTCGAAAGAACTTGAAAACCTGGGGATGCCTCGGTATCATCCAGAAAACAAAACAAGCAGTACAAGATTGCTTGATGATTTATCTCTCTCTTTGGAAAACCCAGAGGAAATAGCCAACTGGGATATATTTTTAGGGCAGGTTCGATCCGCTTGGAGTCTTTTTGAACCCCAAGAGGAAGGAGCATTTCCACAAAATCTAATTGTAAAAAGAGGCTCTGGGCTCCAGGCCATAACCCCATCTGTGGAAAACCCTGTATTCCTACCCGATGACACTTCATCCTTTCATCATGGCTTGGAAAGCTACGTTAAAAATATCTTGGCAATAGAATCAAAAGATGCCAAACGACTTGGCATGATTTTTAGAAAGGCCTTCGGACGTGGGGTTCGCTTTATTTCAGAATTGAGAGTGCAGCCTCTTGTGGATGGTGATCCTTGGGAAGAAGGTTTGATAGAGGAATTTTTCTGTGAAAGCGACCTTTCATGGATCATCCCCATTCTGTTGTGTTGCCATGCCCACGCAGGTATTCAGGATAGAGGGGCACATACGAAGGCTTTTTCCAATGTTATGGAAGGCATAAGAAAGGCAAGGCTATATTGGGCTGACAATTTAGAAATAGGTATATGGGAAAAAGATCAATGTGTTCCCGTGTCTAAAATTGATGGTGTGTGGTTGACAAAATCCTTCACGCTTCTTGCAACTCATAAAGCAAGAGAAAAGGTTAGTGTTTTAGCTGAAGCTTTTTCTTCCATGATGGAACGTTCAGACTTGGAGGTACCTTTAAAACTGGCATTAAGCAAATTTGATGGTTATGACGACCCTACTCGCGAAATAATTGAGGGAGCGTTAAAGGAACTAAAAATAGACTTTGAGCATATTGCTGAAATTGAACAGTTGTGGTTGGGTGATTTGGGGTGGTCAATTCGTCTCTTGAGACCTCTATTATTGGTTTTACATCCAAAGTTAGACTTTTCTGGATTGACAGAAATTTCGACAGAAGATGCTCTTAAACAATTTTTACTTAATTTTAATCTTTCTCCCCTAAATCTGGATCAGGCTCTTTCAAAAGTGAGAAAGTCGGACGGATTCTATAATCTCGGCCTTTCTTTGTATGAAAGTTTCGGTGATGCATTTCAGTTGGGCCAATGGAATATAGCTTTGAAGATGGCCGGAGAATCAACTATAAAAAATCGCGAAGCATCTGATCAATTTCAAAATAATATCGATTCTGCACAAGTGCCATTAAGGTCGATTGTAAGGGAAATAGTTAAAAATAATAAAGAAATAGGTCAATACACGGATTTGATAGAGCAATTAGAGTTGATGTCCGTTCCAGAAGACCAGAAAAATCTATATTGGGACATAAACTTTAATCAAACAATGGAGATCATAAAACCGCTCTTTATTTCATGGGAGGCGACGTCCGAAGCGATAGAGGCGATTACAGCATCCCAAAACGTTTCAGAACTTATAGAAAAGCTTGAGGCTTTGAATTTTGATCCAACTTTAGACCCCGTAGAAATATATGCAAAAAACAGAGTACGTTGTTTGATTCTTATCCAAACTATACAAAAAGCCGGGATCATTTGGTGTTATAGAAATGATACTCCTTTAGCATTCTGGGATCGGGATACAACTGATTATCTTGAGTTTTATGATGATATTTTAAAAGATGTGGGATATCTGGATATCTGGAATGATGAAATGATTTTTTCGATCTCTAAAAATCTTCCCTACGATGAGCAGATGAAACCTTTCTTTGATGCTTTGAGTGAGTCTAAAAATATTGATAATTTTTTAGAATTAGTAGACATCAGAAGTGAAGAAATCGATAATGCTGAAAAGAAACTTGAAGAAATAAAAAACAAAGCGGAAAAGCAAAAAAGAATTGTAAACGTATGTGGAAAGGATTTTGACAACACAGAAGACAACCTATCACAATTATTCAGCCATATTGAAGGTGAAATCGAAAATGATTCTCTTCCAGACGTGGATTTAACCGATATGGCCAGGCTTAACGAGATAAAACAAAAAAGGAGTAAAAGGCCGGGAATACCAACTAAAAAAAGGCAATCAAAACCTAAAGGCCGGATGACACAAGCGATGAAAAATCTTGTTGGCTTAGCAGGCGAAATTCATGCTTATAGGGTTTTAAGAAAAAAATATGGACCAATAATTGTTAATCCCGGTAGTTGGATATCTGAGAATAGTACTTTCAAATTTCCAAATAATTCTGTAGCCGATGATTATGGATGTGATTTTAAAATTAGACACAATAAGAACATATTCTTTATAGAGGTGAAAGCCTCACAGGGTGATGAGGAGGTTTTTGAATTAGGTGTTTCCGAGATCAAAAGAGCAGTTGAAGTGGCGAACAAACGGAAAGAAAGATATATTATTTTTCATATCACGGATGCTTTATCAAACAACCCTAAATTCCAATTTCTGCCGAATCCTTATGATAGAAGATATAGTAAATCATATCGAATTTTTAATGCTGGTCTAAAAATTCAATATCAGAAGAAATTATGATTTTTCGTATGAAAAACGAAAGGGCAGAAAATCAATTTTTTGGGGCAATAGAAGTCATGAACAATACTTGATTTGACAGAAGTAAGATCCTTCTGGATGGCAAAGATAGTTAAACTGCCCTAAGAGTTCTACCTTAAGTCAGAATGCACCCGTGTTTCGTTTTGCCCGCAGAAAGAATTTCATCCAGATCCTCTATCCAAAGCATTTCACGTCTTCCTTTCTCGTTCTTGAAATTCATCCCGAGCGCATAACCAAAGCAGTAGCTGTTGTAGAGTGCTATGGCCTTTTGTTCTTCTCGGACGGTTCGACATCGCAGAAGCGCATAATAGAGCATCATTTTGACCGCGTTTCGGCCAGCTTCTGACGGCGTCATTTTCTCCCAAGCTTTAGGCATTGCCTCTGAGTAGATGACTTCACCTACCTTTGCCATATACCAGAATGTCATCTCATAGGCAGCTTGAGCAAGCGCCTCCCTGGACCATTTTAAGGTAATATACCACTCGTCATTTTCGATCTGCGTAATTTTGTCGTCATCTAGTGGTTTAGCCGGTTCGACGTGAAGTATGCGTCCGGTTTCTGAATTTTCGAATCGAAAAGTTCTGAGTAATTTCCAACCACTGGGCACAACAAATATGCGAAAAATACGTCGTTCCGATCCGTAGCCTATTTTCACATTCTCCTTGGGATAATCCACGCCATCGACTCTCAAGCCTAATTTTGTCCGTCGAAGATGGCGGTCGAGTTGTTTGCGCAGACGCCTATGAGATGGGATGTATGATTTGACCTCCGTCACCCCTGCCACGGTTATACTGGAATCCTCACCAGCCCTGCCCTCTTCTATCAGTATATGCTGGTCCCCACCCTTGAGGAGGCCTTTTCCACCGACACGATGAACTTTTACCGAATCTCCAATGTAAAACCGAGCGTTTGATGGAAGCTGGCCGCTCCGCTGTAACCGCTTCACAAGTTGCACGCAGATTTTTGTCGCAAGAAGCTCGGTTACCGCGCCCTTGAAGCAATTGACCATGTGCGAGTAGATGAAAGTGATGGCTGAAGCTGTGTCGGCATCTGAAAGACGTTGTTCCACCAATTCCGCTGGAATTTCCCCTGAATCCTCATAAGGGCCTTTTAGCAAGAATTCTTGAAATAGCCGGCCCCGCGGGTGTGTTTCTATATCAGTAATGGAGGAAGCAAGGGTATTTCGAAAAATGACCAACGGATTGGTACCGTCCGGAAAAACCGCTCCGCCTTCCATCGCCGACTTCAGAGCAGACTCAACGTCATAGCCAAGGTCAGGCCCAAGGAGCTCAAAGCCAACAGTATCGGCAAGTGATTTTGTATCTGAGGACATAGCTTCTCTTTATTTATCTTCAAAGACGTCCTTGTTGTTCTAAAGAAGAGAAATGAAAAACTCTATTAAAGTTTTAATATTTTTATTCATCAAATTGCTTATAATATCTGTGTACCAATTATTCAGACAAAGCAGCAAACATACCCTTTCCGATAGCATATCTGTTTGAATATTCAACAATAAATATTTTTAAATTTCATACAACTCAGTTTTTTGATACAAGTTTAGAAAAACCCTAATAAATGATAATGGAAATAATCCATGAATAATCGTTTCGTCAGAATTGATCGGAAAACGCTCTACGAGGAAATCTGGAAAATACCAACAGCTCAACTGGCAAAGAAATATGGCATCTCTGATGTGGCGCTGAGTAAAATCTGTAAAAAATTGAATATTCCAAAGCCACCTCGTGGATATTGGGCGAGAAAAAGCGCCGGGCAACAAGTTCATCGGCAAAAGTTGCCGAAATTAAGATCCGGGCAACCCTTTGAACACCATTTCGAGATAAGATCCGGATTATCAAATTCAAACGAAGAAAAGGAGAACGATATCTCTCCTGAAACGAAAAAAATCATTTCGAAAGCAAACACATTGGTTCCGATTCATGTCTCAAAAGCACTCAGAAACCCGCATCCTCTTATTCAGCAGGCTTCTGAAGTTCTCGAATTGTCACAGCCCAATGACATCGGAATTATAAAACCATCTTCTAAAAATTGCCTTGATATCTGCGTTTCAAAGGACTGTCTTAGACGAACCCTCAGGATAATGGATGCACTCATTAAGGCATTATCTAATATGGATTTTGAGGTATTCCTTTCAGATGGATCAACCCGAGTCAGAATTTTCAACGCGGAATTGAGCTTTGAAATCAGTGAAGAAACGATAATGAAAAAGGTTGAACCCAAGGATATGGATTTGAACGGCTACTACGAATTTGGTCATAGTCGTTATGATCGGAAACGTGTTCCATCCGGGAATCTGTGTCTAACGGTACACGATTCTCGCTCCTTTTGGAGCAAAAGTATGCAGCGCAACTGGCGGGATACCAAACATAAAAGATTAGAAGAGAATCTGGATAGCTTTGTAAAAGGCCTATTGAAATTAGCCGTTGAAAAGACTGAACGCCGGCGCCGAGAACAAGAGAAAGAGCGCCAGAGGATTGAGATGTTGAAAAAACGCGAGGAGGAGGCGCGACGACGAGCTGAATTGGAGCGTCAAATCAAAAATGAACGGCAAAAAATCTCTCAACTCATTCAAGATGCTGAAAACTGGGATAAGAGCAAGGTGATCAGAGAATTCATTGCAGCGGTTAAAAAAGAACATTTCTCGGGCAACCAAGTTTATGAAGTTCAGGGTGATTTTGACTCCTGGCTCAAATGGGCAAATGAGCAGGCCGATCGACTGGACCCGTTAACCCCCAGTCCTCCATCTATTCTTGATGAAAATCCATATTTTTCAGACGATGGATAATAGCCTTCTTTTTGGTGTGAAAAGTGAACAGGGCAAAAACATACGATGAAATAAAACCGTTAATCGATATGTGCAAAGCCGGAAAGGTTTTTGAGGTTCAGGATTGGATTGCAGCCGGCAAGCCGGTAAACCCACCACCGCCTGAAAAAGGGATCAGGCGAAAGCGACCGCTGGAAGTTGCCATCGACCGCGGAATTCATAGCCTTGTTCAGGTGTTGTTGGAGGCTGGAGCAGATATAGATGATCCGGGGTACAATGCCCTTGAACATGCACTTTTTGAACGCCGACTGGATTTGATTAAGCTGCTTGTGAATCATGGTGTCGATATTCATTCAGTAGCGATGATTCTGGTATTCGAATCCTGGGATCCAAAAATAATCGAATATTTTATTGAACAGGGAGCCGATGTCGAAACCGATGGTCCGTTGGCAACTGCATTGTGCTGGAAAATCCGAACAGCTCTCGGTGTTTTCAAGCGTCATAAACATCAGTATCCCAGCTTTCAGGAGCAAATTAATATCGCACTTCGCCACCACTGCAATGAAGGCAATCTTAAGTGGGTGTCACTGATGTTGTGGGCCGGGGCTGATCCATACGCAAAGGGTTTGGATTCCCCGGGTGAGGAACCAGACCCTGACGAGGATATTTCTGCATTAGAGTATGCGGCCCTGGGCGGCCATCTCGATATTTTCAAACTCAAACAGATCCAACTGGATCCAAAACACCCTATTGCAAATGATCTTCTTCAATATGCCTGCTGGCCTGGAAAAGCAGACATCTTGAAATTACTTATAGAGAAAGGATTTAGCCCTAAATATTGCCCTAATAGCGGAACGTCTTTGATTCAGTCCTGTCTGAGAAACATGAGCTGGTCTGTTGATTTCTTTTACCGCAACAAAAAAAGAGATCTTGATTCAACTCGATCAAGGGAAAAAATAAAAATGATCCATATGTTGGTAAAGTCCGGTGGCAAATGGATGCCCGAGGAACGGTATTCGATCAATGATGCCAGACGAGAGTTGCTAAAAATGACCCCGGATTATACTTTAGAATTCATTTGGATTCTGACAAAATATAATGCCAGCACCCGTAAAAACCTCGAACAACTCGTTCGCACACCCACAATCCGAGCCCTGGTTGCAGTTCATCTTCCCAAAATACAAAAAATGATCGCATCGATGAATCCTGATAAATCTGACATGAAATCCCCGACTGACTGATGGTTGGGCTTTAAGGCGAAAAAATGGATGGAGAAAGGTTCCGCTATAGAATTAGGCTCTCTAATATTTTCTCAAAAAAATTGTTTTCAATAGGTTTCTCACCTCTTTTTACGTGATCAAATTTTTCAAATTAAGAAGGGCAAAATTGAGTTTTCGAGAGGGGGTCAATTTTGGGTTGTCGTTTTTTTTATCATTGTGGGAGCAAATCGTATCTGTCCTCGTAAGGGTGCGGCTGCGTCCAGTTGAGACCCCAGATGCTATCTTCCCCTAATCCTCTACCCATCGCTTTCTTTTTATACTCACGCCAGAGGCTCATAGTAGTTCCGCTGTCCATCAGGAAAACTCTGGGAGTTTCTTTCTCCGGCACATACACAAAAGCAAAATAAAATTCTTGATTTGGTTCTCGCTCGTTAAACCGCCAAAAATTTCTTGTACGTTGCCCCTTCACATCAATCTCAAAGTGTTTGCCAGATGGACTGACAACAAGAAGATCGACAGTTGGAAACCGACTATCCGTGATTTGAACATTGTATCCTCTTTTGGCAAGTTGGTACATGAGATATCCACGTGCCATTTGCTCCACATTGTGTCGTGATAGTTTCATGGTTTAGTCCTAACCCCAATCGCCTGGCATAAAGCGAAACGTCGCTTTTCCGTCAGTGTTGAGCGGCTGGTTAGCCAAGAATTTCATTTTCAATTCGTCTAAAATCTACTCTTAGTTGATCTATTATTCTTAAAAATTCAATTGGTTCAAAAGCAAATGCCCCTTCCCATTCATTACCTTTTTTGTCAGTAGGATATTTGTGTAGTTGGTCAGATGGTGGTTGTTGCTTTTTAACAAGTTCAACTATTTCTGGTTCTAAGCCTAAATATTCAGTCCTAAACGGTAGACCAAATCTATATCGCTCATTAGGATACAGACTATTGTATCGCCTATAGTAACCATCGATGTTATGGCTCAGTTTTTCTTTTGGATTTTTAGCAAGAATAGCTCCCTTCAGGAAAAGCTCTACCGCATGGAATGTTAAATATAAAACAACACAACCTCTTGTATATGTTGCTTTTTTAGTAAATCTTTTAAGGACAACACAAAGTCGTCTTGCTGAATCTAAATATGCTTCTGAAAATGAGAAGAATTGCTCTGTTAAATCTTTTCCTGATAGCTCCCAATTTCCATAAAGTTTCATATTTAATTTTGTCGAACAACTTGGGTTACCAGCAGCGACGCCCAACTAACCGCATCAGCGCTGCCGCGCTTCTCGCTGTCTGGTTGACCCTTTTATTGGGCAATGCCCTATTTTATCAATTTTTTCCGTGATCCAATTCTGCGGACCATACCTAAATTTTTGATTTTTGATCGACCTTTTTCTGGGCTATAAAACCTTGAGCCAGCAAAACTGAATAAATATGAGCCACTTGTTAATTTCAAAGAGCCAATATTCGCTCTTTGCATCACTCTGCGAAGCATACTCACCTCAGACATAGAGTATTTATTCCTTTCATCATGTTTGTATTTGTGCTCAAAATCGTAATCGAAAAAAAGCTGGATATCCGGATAGATTACAATGAAATCAATGAATTGGTTTTCATGTGTGCAAAGCGTATATGAGTGGGCTTGTGACATACAATCAAGGAGCTTTTTAACACTTTCGTTTTTTATTGGCGATTTTACCTCAATAGCAATTTTGAATGCATCGAATCCAGCGTCAATTAAGTGCTGTTTTGGTTCAAGAATGAAATCAACTCTGATCATTTCGTCGTTTATTGGCCATTTAATCCATTGCTCTGGCTTGATTTCAAAGTCATTTGCGAGGGCACTTTGCTTGATATCTCTTTTGTATTCAGGTTCTGTTTTGTAAATATTTACTGTCATAGGAGACAATGTATGTCGATGATTAACTGATATCCTGCTTCTCCCGCCCAACAAATAATTATATATTTCTGTATATCATTTAATTTGTAATGATATAGAGAAAAGTTATAAAATGTGATGTCCGCACATTTCAGATACTAATCAGTAATTTCCAAAAGAGAAACCCCGCCTCTCTCTGTGAGAAACGGGGTTTCTTATACCATCATAAGCCATCCCTTTGTTCAAAGTTAAAGAAAATATCTTGAATGATTTTATCAATTCACAGAATTAACCTAATATGTCAAGGAAATTGCTAAAAACGCCACGTTGTAACGGGAAAAGCTATACTGTAGATTTTTTTCAATTCCGCTTGATCTCTAATTTTTACCTCATATGTGGCTTGTAATTATGATTCTCTTACTTATTAAGTGCGTCATAAAGCGCCTTGAACACAACAGAAGCATTATCTTTAGGATCCCCATCGATATGTTTGGCGATATTTTTCGATGTTTTCTTCAGTCGGTATATCCAGTGCAGCCATACTACAATTATACCGATTACAAATAGCAACGAAAGAATACTCTCATACAGACCGCTTTTAATCGGATCCGAATATGGATATTCAGCAAAACAAACCGAACTCGAAAATAGAACAACGAGTTCGGAAGTAATTATCTTGTTAAAAATCTTCATCATTAATTATCCTTTTTCCCGGAATTCTTTTTCTTAGACAGTTCAACAATCCCTATGCCCGCCTTCTCTATAAAGCTAAATGTAAAATGGTTGTACGCCAGACAAATAACGATAAATACAACAATTGCAATCGCTCCCATTATGTATTCGATATCCATGGTGTTCTCCTAAAACTTATCAATAATAGATGGATGGAATCAGCATATTGTATATAAAAATTGCTCAGTGCGGTTTTTTTCAGATCAGCACCCGTTGGCGTATCGTTTCCCGTATGTTACGGTGACCGTCTATAATGCCGTGAATGATAACTACTTTTCCGATGATTTGATAGATGATTCGATAATTTTTAATGACAATTTGGCGGCATAACGTTTCGATGAGACCTTCGAGTTCAGATGGAACATCGCCATGCCCGGTTTTTTTTGACAAGCTATCACAAGCTTGGAAGAGCGTTTTTAATAACTGCTTGGCTGTTTCAGGCCTGCCATCGGCTTTGATGTAACGATAAATTTTTAACAGATCTTGCTTTGCCCCGGTTGTAAATTCGACATCGAATTTCATTTTTTAGAAAAATCCTTTGAAATCGTGTCTTCAAATTCTTTAAGCAACTTTTTGGCCGGGATGGTTTTTCCTTCTTCAAAGTCCTTTTGCCCTTGAGCGACCATTTTCAGCAGAGCCAGAGTCTCTTGAATCCGCTCATACTCCGTAATATCCTGGATGACCGCTTTCGCTTCTCCATGTTGGGTAATGATCATAGTGCCGTGCTGCTCGTTAAGCTCGCGGATCACATCTGCAGCATGCGCCTTGAAATAGCTAATCGGTTTTATGGCTTGACTAAACTTCATTTTAAAGTCCTTATTTAGTTTTTAAATAGTCTATTAATAGACTATTTAAAGTTTTTTGTCAACCCACAGATTGATCCTTTTTTATAGAAATCTGTTTAACCTCAATTAAGCAGAAACAAAACGGTGATGAACATTAAATTTTCAATAATGCAGGGTCTTGTTCGCCCTCAAATTTCAGAAGATAATGTATAATGAATCTTTTATGAAGAAATCACGGTAGGTTTTTCTCAGATCTCAAAAGGGATGATTGGATGGTATTATTCTCATATTGCAAGTCTGAATTAATTTGTAAACTCTAGAAGATATATTAGGTTATCGCATCATGATTTTTGGCTTAATATACGGTTATTAAAACTAAAATCGGCACTCTAAGCCTTTTTTGCGCAAAAAACAACAATGGCAGCATTAAAAATCAAACTTTTGGCGAGGTCTGCCTCGGCTTGTTGTCCCATTTTTTTTCATAATAAGATGTTACCAAAAAGTAAGAAATCCAGTGGATAAATAAACTAATTATTGGGATGGCAATAAAATAGCTTGTTTTTGGAAATTGATTGCAAAAGCTTAGAGTAATATATAGCCACAAATAAAAACCATCAATAATAGAAAAAGTCAATACTATGAACAAAAACCCATGAAATCCGTTGAATTTAGGTTTTTTATTATCAGTTGGAAGAACTTTTATCTTCGATCTGTCAATCTGATTATTTTTTAAATATTTATAAAAATACCACCGGATACCATTTACTTGCCTTGCGTAAAGTAGTGCATCTATTTGTAAGCCAGTTATATATAGCATAACAACTAAACCAACAAAGAAAAGAAGAAGTGAAACGATAGATACAACGTTAACGATTAATCCAAGTGTATTTAATTCAGATAATTTCGTAAATAAGAATGCCGAGAATGGTGCAGGTAATGCAATAATGAGAAGGTAATATCTAAAAAAAGCAGTTAAAGTTTGTTTAGTGTTGAAATGAGCCTGAGCTATATTGTCATATTCCTTCAAAAGAAAATCGTTGAATTCCTTTTTTGCAAAAGCTTCTATTGCATGCTCGTTATATGAAGTATTCATCATAAAATCGATAGCTCCGTAAGATTTTGATTATTGAGAAAATGATTTTAATTTAACAATCAGAATTCTGCTAGTTGCTATCTTTTTTATAAAATTAGAACCTATTAATCCTAATAAAAAGTAATGTGATAATATCTAAATTAAAAATACAAACCCTATCCGTTTCTTCTATTTTCCTTAGTAATACGATCGGCCTCAAGGTAATGTTCCAAAATTCGACGAAATCGCGGAGATTTAGAACGCTTATAATGAACGTTGTTGACTGGCCCTTCAGAATGAATATTATAAAGCATTTGGCGTTGGTTTTCAGTCAATGAATGATAAATACGAGACCAATCAGCAGCGCCATTATTTTCGTGGAGCCTTCTATGAATTATATATTCATCAGGCATTAATGCTATCTCGATAAACTGTTGCGGGGATTCTCCAAAGGCAGCTTTAAAAAATTCCATCCGGGGCGAAACCATTCCGCGCGTAGCTATAAGAATACATTGGATGCCTCGAAGGAGTTTCCTGTTCCAATTTTTCCCCACATGGCTTCGGTCCTTTGATGTCAAAGGAATGTACTTCATTGGGAAAGAGTATATTTTTGTTCCTAATTCTTCATTAAGCGCACAGTTAATCCGTAGACGTTCATAAAAGTCAGTCGGTGTGTCTGTATAATTGTACAAGACGTAGTTGGATAAATTTAGTAATTCATATTTGACCGCTAGCCTAATACGTGATACATAACGGTTTTTCATTGTGATATGGTCGAAAGCGATTCTTAGTGGCCTAATAGCTGTTTCTGAAAGCAATGCCATCTTCTTTTCTGAGAGTTCGCGCGCATCAACACCTTGATTGAAATCGACACATCTCATCCGCCCCCGGAGCTTGGCACCGCGTTCGAAACCCAATGCTTTAATATCGTGAATTATCCTTTTAAAAAAACGTGAAGCTAACACATTATTATCCAGAAGTATCAAATCCTGTTTTGCCCCATATACATCTTCTATGCCTTTGATTTGTCGTTGCATGGGTAAATAATGACGAAAACATGGTTCGATTTTATGAACAGCACAAAATTTGCACCGGTTGGGGCAACCACGCGTGGCATAGGCAATATAGGCATCCTGAACACCATAAATATAGTCGATTGACTCCAAGATTTGGTAATCAGGAATGAGCGCATCAACAATAGTGGGATTCCCTTTATCCAACATACCGGGCTTATCTATAAGCCCAGGTATGATAGTTACTCCTGTTTCCTTGCGAATATCGTCCTCCAATAAGGTCGCCATAACCCCACCTACAATCACATTTTCTGATTGAGCTACAGATTTCTTGTAATACAATATGGTCCGGATTGTTTTCGACCAAAAAAATGTAAATAGAGTGCTAATATATATTCTATCCCAGCTTTGACTTCGAAATGAAGCTCTGCGACCTTTTACAAATTGGACTTCATCGCCTAACAGCTTGTGATAAGACGATATCTTCATAAGCCCAAGAGGTGGGTATTTGTTCTGGTATCCTGGTTCAACAAGCAATATTCGTCTCATTTGATTCCCTGCAATTTATTCACCGGCCTTCTCATAAACATATGCGAGCAGCACTTTCGGTAGTTCCTTTGAGCAACTTGGGTCTAACCGCAAATCGTCTCCGCGAGATAAGGTATATTCACCCAGCACATCTTCCAATAAAATATTCATACCAGCATTTGCATATTCCTCGATCGTCGCGATTACAACCCTGTCATCTGCTATAACCGAGAAATCCATATCATTGGTTTCTATCAACATGGCGTAATAGCTTGCATATTCTTCCGGAGTAATTGTGCTTGACCAAAAGCGGTCATCACCATTCCGTCCAAGGGGTTTTTTCTTGCCTTTTCGATAACCCAGACACGCACAGAGAAAAAATATTTCGTGCATATCTTTTGCCACGAAGTTCTTAAAATCGTTATAAATGGTACGATAGCGCCTATCTGTTCGAACACGAATATCGCCAGCAAGTTTCATGTTTATTCTACCTCCGCTTCATCTCTCAATAGCCCGTTTGCTTGCTTTACATCCACAGCCTCAATCTTTGTGGTTCCTGCTCCTGCCCCTTTTAGTGCATAGAACTTGCTCCACTGATTTGTGCCGCGCAAAATCTGTGCTTCAAAGCGGCCGAATTCAGTATCCGTCGCAAGAAGCACCCATTGTGTGCACCATATAGGCACATGCGTCAGAAGATTTCGACGGTGCTCGTGCGAAAGGCGCCCAAACGGCGTATCCATGAATAAAGGCATTTCAAGGATATCGGTACCGGCTGCGGCTCCCGCAAGTGCCGCTATAAATGCAATCGACATAATTTGTCTTTGCCCTGCTGAAATATTGGCTAAAAAGGGTTTCTGCCAGCGATCATATACTTGAATGGTGTAATCCGAATCAACAACAACGTCTCGAAGGGTCTGTTTTCCTTCACCATCAAGAAGTTCACGAAAATATTTTGTTGCGCTTGCGCTGATAAGATCTCTAGTTTCCCCTGTAAACTCTTCATGGATACTTCTTAGTGCATCACTAGTGGCAGCTGCAAGATCAGCGCGTTTGGACATCTCATCACGAATGCCTTGCTCTCTTTCTATTTCTTTACGTTGTTGTTGAAGGCGTTCGTGTTCATCTTTTAGAACGATAAGCTCTTCCTGAGCGCGTGTTCGTTCTTCCTCCAGTTTGAATATTTTGCGTTCTATTTGCTGCCGATGTTTTTCTAATTTGGCAGCATCAGCGCGTTCGGAAGACCCGATTTTTTGCCGTAAATCTTCTAGCTTTCGAAGTGTCACCTGGAGATCGTTCTTCACGATAGCGAATTTCTGAAGAACTGTCTCTGTGGCTACCCCGATATCTTCATAATGGCTTCGGACTCCGCTAAGATACCTCCATAGGTTGAGCATAGAGTCCTCGGTCAGTATATCCCTTGTTCGATCGCGCCAGAGCAAGATGCTTCGATGTTCATCTGTCCCAGGCTTGATTGGTGTTCCACAAATGCAATGGCCTTCTGATATTAGACGATCAATCAAATCGCGTCGTATTTCCGATGGAATTTCATGTTTTTGTTTTCGCTTATCTATGTTTTTAAATACCTTTTCGGCAGTTTTCCTGACAAGGAGAAGCGCAGTTTTGCCAGTCCGGTTTTTCATGTCTATCAGCAGATCCTCAACCTGAGCCTCAAGGTCTCTCTCTTTTTTTTCAAGGTCCATCCTTGCCGAAAGCAGATCCCGGATATCTCGTATCTTTTCCAGCTCAACATCGACTTGCTTTTTTTCCTGCGCAGCGCGATCCAGCTCATCGTCAATGACTGTTGTCCTGTCATCTAGTTCGTTCGTCCTTTCATCATTCTCTCGCAACTGTTTTATCACACGAGCATGCTCACCGGTTGCACGTGTCTCTACCTCAGAATCGAGATACTTTTTTAGGCGTTTTGTTGCTCGCATAGCAGTTTCAAGGACATCGATGTCAAGGAGCTTCCGAACACCCACGGACACTTCCTTACGCTGGTCCGAGCTTGCACGTGTGAGCCTTTCAATCTTCTCCCCATCAAATAAAAAATATTCTCTCAACCCACGGTCAAGGATGCCTCCAACAACATCGGCGATTTCATTGGGATCTCTAATGGTTGTTGCGTTTCCGTCCTCGTTCATCGTTACCAATCGAACGGACTTGTCCTCTTGAAGAACCTTTCCATAGTCTATTATTCCGAGTATGTTTCGCTCAATTTGATATGTCTTACCAAAATGTCTGAATTCCAAATAGACACTTGCTTCAACAGGTTTCTTGTCTCCAATCCTGGCTTCCATCTCCGGATAATTTACCAAGTATAACTCGCGATCATCGACTTGTGCATCCTGGGTTAATCGTTTCTCTCCATAAAGGCAGAATAATAGAGCACGGTAGAGCCCAGTTTTGCCTCTGCCATTTTCCCCAAAGACAACAGTAACGTTGCCGGTTGGCCCCCTCGCAAATTCAATTTCCTGGGTTCCTCGGAATTGCCGGAAGTTGGTAAGTTTCATTTTATGGAGAATCATCGAGAAACCTCTTTCTCTTTAATGATTTGCCGTACAACTCCCTTAAGTTGCTCAGTAACTGACATTTCCGGCATCGATTCAGCAAATTCAAGGGCACGGGCTGCTAACTCCTGAACATCTGATGGGTAATTTTTGAGCTTATCTCTAATAAGTTGATGTGTTTTGACCATACTTAGCTCCTATCCTTAATCTCAACCGATTCCATAACTTCGTGATAAATATCCCAAGGCCTGCTATCAAAAAGATGCAACATCTGAAATGCGTTTACAATTTCCCATATAACGGCTCGAGCCTCGAATTCATTTTCAGCACTGGCGGCGAATTCCGCGAATCGAGGCATCTCTCGACGAAGCATGCCAAGATCTGAATCCCTGCGCAAATGCGCATAATTAATATCGGGCACAACGACAAAATCAAATACATTCGCTCGAATTTTCCCATCGCATTTTCTTAAGATTCGTCCTCGGCGCTGAACAAACTCTTTTGGGTTAGTCGTGCTGGCAAGAAAAAATGCAGTCTGTGTTGAGGGGATGTCAACCCCTTCGTCAAGGCAATGGATCGCGATCAGCACCTGTATATCTCCGATAGCAAACTGCCTCAATACTGACTCGCGATCATTCATTGAAACGGTGTGCACAAATTCGTGGCAACGCAGCCCCAAAGCCGCCACTGCTTTAAGCACTTCTCTATGCTTGCCAGGCGCGCAATAGATGAGTACATGCTTGAGCTCAGTTTCAACTTCTTTGCATTCGACTATTAATTTTTGGAGTTCCCTAATCAATAACGGAATCTTTCTCTCAGCCGCTGAAATTATTTGAGCTCTTTGTAAAAGGAGTCTCTTCAAGCGTTCCTCGGCTTCTGCATCATGCTCTATTTCTCTACCGGCAAGCGAGGCAATCTTCCTTGATAGATTCTCATAATTCTCGCTTTCATGGTCTGTAAGCAATGTCAAAATCGGAAGATAGCGATAGGGTGTCAGATACGGCCCAATGGCTTGATCCAAAGGATATTCAAAACAGATATCCGTGAAGTAGTCCAAAAGCGTTTGTGTACCTTCCTGGTCATACCACCGACGTGGAGTAGCTGACAGACCTAAACGCATAGCGGCTTGCGGTAGCAGAGCATCACGCAGGCGTGGTGCACCCAAACTGTGGACTTCGTCGGCAATTAATATGGTGCTTTCAGATGGAAGCCCTTGTATCGCTTTAGTGAATCTTTTTGTCGCTGCGGTCTGGTGAACAGCAAGAATGCAAATACTTGGCAACACGCCTAAGCGATAGTCCTGGACCTTGGAACGTACATCAGTTGACCACTGATTATGATTGCCGCTACATAAAATAGGAAAAAAACCAAATTTTTCACAATGCTGCCGCCATTGTTCCAGTAAGTGAAGATAAGGTACGAAAACTAAGACGGCCACATGCTTTAAAGCATCCCTCCTCTCTGCGGCTGCAGCAAGTGCCGTAAACGTTTTTCCTGTCCCTGTGGCCATTTCAAAAATGCCTTGGAAATTCTGTTGCTTCCAACTGTCTATTGCTTCTGTCTGATAGGGCCGCAATGCAAAAACAGGCTCACACATCTCTATTGAAGGTTGTGCATTATCGCTTTTACGTTTTTTCCCCGCATAAACCCATGGCCGCTCAACTGTTCTTAAACGCACGATCTCTTGCCTTATTGCCTCAGGCAGTAGGAGCACCTGAAATTGCTCGTTTCCGTCGCACCAAAGTTTTACCAACCGTTTATAGTGCTGTTTAACATAAGGACGCTGCCCCTCCTCCCATGATTTAAAAACTGAGAATGCCTCTCCATTGAGAGAGCCTTGCGCCGAATCATTAAATGAGCCGTGGATCGCGACCATTTCCTCAATTTCGTCAATAAAGACACCAACTTTGTCATGATAGTCACCTGCTGAATTAAAATCCCTTGTTATTGCAAAACGGAATTCAATGACACCATCAGCGACCATCCATGCAAGAGCATTTAACGTGTCTTTTGAGACTGCCTGAGCAAGGTCTACAATTTGTTTGCGCAGTATTTCGCGTAATACACTATCGCGTTTCGCTCTATTGCCAAATTGCAGGGCTTCCCAGTCTGCCATCTGCATTATGGGAGAGGTAACAATATGAGCTCTTCCCCCATTACTGACAAGTTTCACAACTCCTTTGCATGCTGTTTTCAACCAACCCGATGTAAAAAAACCTACACCCCGCCAATATTCATGCGACTCTGCAAGCAAGGGTGCGATGAGTTCCTGCACAAGATCATACTCAGCACTATCATAGACAGGATGTAGCTCAAGGTCTCTAAGCATCGACTATCAACTCCTTTAGAATAATTTCTCTATCTTTTATCGCAACAATCTGACCAGTACCGAGCATGACTGGTGTAAGACTTTTTTTAATGACCCCATCCTTTACAAGCGAATTTTCAAATGCCGCAAGATTTGCCGACCCGTTCCAATACCGAACTAGAAGCGTGCCGATAAGAGCTTCAAAACTTTGAATTCCGTGCTCATTGTCCCTCGGTAAAAAGGCTTCCCGGGAGTTTCCAAAAATCAGGAAACGCTTCCCTTTTGCTAATAAATCCGCAATCATGGTGTGTGACCAATACAACCCAGACGGTAGCTTTGGCATCGTCGATGATTCTAACAGATTGGAAATGCGTCCAAAATACCTACCAGCCCGTGCCGCGCTTTGATATATTTTGAGTGCGAGGCGTTCAAGTTCCTGCTGCTTGGATTCATCCCACTCAAGAGTCTGTTTATGGATTACGCATCCAGGATGATATATACAAATATTGCCATCGTGACTGACTGAATAAACTTGCTGTTCCTTATAACCGAGCTTTTCAACGAAGCGCTCCTCGAGAACCTCATAAGGACACGGCTTTTCAAAATCACGAATAAAATCGAGAATGCGTCTTTTTATCGAAAGTTGACTCTTTTCTTGACTATCATGGTTTCTTGCCAAACTTGGATAGCTCCGAATGGAAAAAAAATCCTCGGTGAAATGTTGCATTACGGAATATAGCATTACCGGACCATCAATGCCCAAGGATTTGCAAGTTACCAGCTTGTCGTGAAAAATCCTGTCAACTGAACAGTGTTCTTCTTTAGTAAGCACATCTTGAATATGCCTAATCAATGGCATTACAAATATTGGATCAAGTTCAAAATTGTCGAGATGAAGGTAACCCCAGTCAGCTGTTCGAATCACGTTGGATACTCGCTGGGTGAGGTTGTAGAGCTGATAATCCTTAAGGTAAATCCTCTCAAGACAAAACTCTCTGACATCCTTTTGTGAAACAGGCCCACCTGCATCGCGTACAAAGTTTTCGAGAGCAATCGGTACAGGAATTCGCTCTGTGAATCCTTTTTTTAGATAGATAAAAGGCAACCTTGGATAAGCAAGCTCAGGATGTGTTGATTGTCTCAAACATGTGTAAAGAGCAATTTCAGAGGGGAATGCAGCTTGTTGGCATCGGGTCGAAAAGTGTGTGAATGCGCCATAGGCTGAGACGAACGGCACATCTTCTTGGAGCACTTTAAGGAGCCATGTTTCCACGTCATGTATTAGGCTTAGAGGGATGACAATTCTATCTTTATGCACGAACGTTCCGCGGTCCCAAAGCAGTGCATTTTTACTGCGATCTAATGCCGCATGGATATTTCGTTCCAAAATACCAGGACGCCATTTTCTCGCATGTTCTGTTATCTCACTAAAGTGCGCAGGCCTGCCTATCTGCTTAAGCACTGTATCTAACATTTGAGTAACACTGCTAAATCGAATTCTCCATAAACCCACCGAGTAGATACGATCTTTATGAGCCCTGAGTCGTCTCCTGCAATTTTTTACCACGGCGTCCAACAAGGCATCAGATATATTTTCTAAGTGCAGTTTTTCGGGTACTATCATAGCTCTTTTGATTAGAGCATTCTTCAGGTGTTCACGTTCGACACTCCAAAGGTCATCGGAGTGTCGTTCATCTGCGACGGCTATAGCAACATCCACAACCATTCCAACCAGGTAGCGTATCAGCGACTGGGAATCAACATGACTGATAATCCCGTCCTCTTGGAGTAGAAGGCTGGCATCTTTCCAAACTTGGAGTTCGGAGAAGAATGAAATTAATTCCGTAGCATAAATGAGTTGATCACCGCCCTTTCCTTTACATAGCAGGGTCTTGGTCAATTCATCTAATGCAACCATCCCACCGGTCTTTTGTACAAAGGCCACAGCTGCATTAATCAGAGGACGCAATCTTTTTTGTTGAAATTGTGTAGCTGCTTTTTTCCCCAACGACCTATCAAGCTGACGTACTCGTTCCCTGGTCAGCCCACCGATTCTTTCACCAATGCGATCTAAAGTCATTGGGGCGCAACCCATCATCCCCTTGCGTAACATGAACGCATTAGCTTGCTTCTTAGACCGGCTAAGTTCGTGGATCCACTCAACAAGCCACAAAGCTGGATTTTCAACATCAGCGAAGATACCTTTCTGGTTGGAATTACTTGTTTGGTCAGTAGAAATGCCCCTGAGGCACGGCGCAGAAAGTAGCTTTAATGGATTAAAATCAAGGCAATTGTCTGAAATCTCAAAAGCGAATTCCTTTATCCCCGCCTGAATTCTAAGTATTTCATTTGCCGTTTTTCGTCCGCAGTTCCGACAATTGAGTAGCTGTTCTTTATCCAGCTTCATATATGACGTTAAACAAGTTACGTCCAGATCATATAATACGTGTGCGCCTCTGACGCTCAGGATACCCAAAATAGCGTCAAAAATTTCAGTAGGAGCATTATCGAAATCCAATGCAGCTCTCGGTGCCTGAGAGACTTCATGCTTACATTGAGGCCGAAGCTTTAATTGAAGGCTCTCAATTTCAGCAATCGTCTTTTTACCGCAACTCCATGCCTGCATGAGATCATCACGTGTCAAGTTTAACAAAGCAT
The DNA here is from genome assembly GCA_964599785.1 of uncultured Bacteroides sp. Taxonomy (GTDB): domain Bacteria; phylum Bacteroidota; class Bacteroidia; order Bacteroidales; family SM23-62; genus LJUQ01. The sequence goes on from CAZRHW010000001.1 coordinate 33,095, forward strand.
CCAAATCTTTAACATCAAGATCTGCCAAGACCCGCTTAGCCCTGACGGATATCTTCTTAGTTAAGCTGTCAAAATCATGGGTCGCCGGACCGATTGCCCTATTAGCTCTGCAAGCAGATGATTCTTGCATTAGCGACCTCTTGAATCAAATGATTTAATTGCGTAATTTCGTTCCATCGCTATGCCTATTTCCCGAAATTTTCATGACGCTTCAGCCACTCGTCAATGGATTCTCTATGGAAACGCAGGTGACGACCCACTTTCTGGAAGGGAACTTTACCTTCTCTTACCAGCTTGTAGAGGGTTGATTTTGGGATTTTCAGATAAATGGATAGCTCGTCAATGGTTAAGACGTTCTCGGGTTGATTTTCCATGAGAAATACCTTTGTTCGGGAATATTAGAAACGTTGAAAAGATATCGTTTATAAATTACAGTTAGTGATAGTTCTTGTCAATTGATTTATGTTAATAAAACCAAGATTGGAATTTGCTATGTCCGAAAATGCTTGTTGACGTCAGATTATAAGTTTCCGTGGGTGTAAGCTTTTATCCTCCATGGTTCTTTCACAAATAGCCTTTTGTTTTCACCACCTGCGAATTCAATTTGAAGTGATTTTTATAAATACGTTCTATTAAATAGAGCTATACTTAACCTTAAGTGTAAATTATGAGTTTTCGTGTCCTTGTACGATAGGAAAAGTCAAATTTATGGTCTAATCGGAACCTTATGCTAACTATCACCATCATCCTGAAATTCCATGTGATTTCTATCAAAGTGAATAAATATTTTTTTTAATCTGGTGATTCGTCTGAGTTTACATAGCATGTACAAGACCCGTGAACTGGAGGGTGAATCAGTTGTCACATTTTTTGCACCAACTGGCGCCGACGGGAAGATTTATCAGGTGGAAGCCTTCAACCTCTATCCCATAATTTTTATCGGATACCGATTTAATTTCAAACGTGGTAATCACAGACGTCAATATTCCATCAATTTCTGAGCAAGGCGATGGAGCTCCGGATTGGCAAGGGCGGCGACTTTCTTTTTTACGGTGCGGGAAAAATATTCTTTTTCGGTTTTAGTTAGCAATTCGCCTTTCAATTTCTTCTGGAACAATTCCTTTTGTTTCGGCGAAAATAATTGAGACAGGGCGTATTCAAGTGATAGCTCCTCATGCTTATTTTTTAGCTGTCTTGACTTTTCAGCATCTTTTTCAAAATAATTGTTGAACATCTGTTTCAGCCTGGATGGGTCAAGGCGCCGCTTGCCGAGACGGACCTCATTTCCGTGCGCTAAAAGATGTTTCAATTCTTTCATGCGGGCTGACTCTTTCTGTGATAAGGTTTTTTTTAATTGGTTCGACCAGGCAAACGACAGATGGTAATATTGATATAGGGCCAATGATAATAACAGTAAAGACCTAAAATCTTCTAATTCCCTTTTTTTTGTGAAATGCGTTTGGACCTGTTCGTAATCAAAATGATAGTCCCTGGCAGCATTGGCCAGCAAGACGGCAAATCCCTCCCATAGTCGTGTGTCGTTGCTTTTAACGACCTCGGCCAAGGTTTTATTGGCGTCAACTTCCGGCAGGGCCTCCATCAAAGGAAATCCCAGTTGATTTAAGTTGTCCATTAATTTTTGGTCAACCATAAGGCGATTCTTTTCTAACTTGATTTAAAAAATACTCAAGATTTACGATAATCCGATTTTCGGAGATGTCGTAACTTGCAAGCTCTTTGACATGCTCTTCAACCCGCGGAAGATCGATGCTTTCTTTACGTGATCTCATCAACACCAGGCAATCTTCAAAATCAACCGCTGTTCCACGAAAAAGTTTGCTGGCGATCAGATCATAGGGATTTAAAATACCGATATAAAGATGAGAAAACTCCTTAAATAGCGTATGGTTTCCCTTTTCCAGGGGAGATTCCAATAAGTCTGTCGTATGAATACGTTGCCCCATAAACAAATCAAACACAAACAGGTTTCCACTTTTGTGCCAACCGGACCCTGTTTTCTGTTTATAGCCTAAATCCTTCAAAATTTTGATCAAATACCGGTACTCCTGTTCAATCGGGACTATAAAATCAACATCCTTAGTCGATGGCTTGATATCCATCAAAGTCAAAGCGGTTCCACCGCAGGCAACCAGATGGACTTTACGTTTTAAAAACGCATTCCATTGTCCCAACAATTCTGTTAATGTCTGTTTGTTTAGCCTATATTCCATTTATTGTACGTTTTAATACAGTTTTATGTATATATCAGTACAATCAATTGTATCAATACATACAACATAAGTTTAGTTTTGTCAAGACACATCTTTTATATAATCGAATCCATTAACCCACGTTTTCTTTGTGGGTTTCGAGTTCATTTTTTAAGCACCTTGTATTCTTGGGGTCGAATTGCATTTCGAAGATGATATCAATCAGCTAAAATGAGAAAATAAGGACAACAACAAATTGCTGCAATAATTTTGAATAAAACCGGATTAGATTATGTTGAGCCTGGCGCTCATCTTGAGAAGAGCGAATGCAGTTAAAAAATATGGGCATCCTTCTCAAAGGTTATGCAGATCCAGGAAGCGGTTGTGTATCACGAATCAACTCCCCGTTCACCCAGATTTCAAGGTTCTCAAGTCTCCCACGCTGCTTTTCAAGCTCCCGTCTTGCCCATGGTGCCCATTTCTTCAACTGTGGGAGTAAGAAATATCCGCCGTTCTTATCTCCGATTGCAGTATATTTTCCCAAAACTACCCCTCCGGCAGTCAGCACACATACGAGGGCAGCCCGCTCCTCATGGTTGGCACAATTCTGACATTCCCTTAATAAAGCTCCCGATGGGTCCAGCTCATTAGTAAATTCACCAAAAGCATCAATTTCAAGCCATTGGTCGTACAGCCAGTCAAACTTTTTACCGCGTCGAAGATGTGGCATCATCTCGTAGCGGGTCACAGGCACTACGACCCCCAGGAATGCATTCGGAAATGCCTCGACGATATTTGTACCGGCCCAGACTCGAGGAAACTGAATTTTGCCATTAGAGTCGGAACAAATCGAAGCAATCTGGTTACCGGTATCAAATCCAGCCTTCCGGAGTTGTCTCCCAGTTCCACGGACATGAGAGAGACCAGGTTTGCATCTGCGCTGAAAAGCCCCGAAAGTGAACAACCTTTCGCAGGATCGGGCCTCCCAATGCAGTTCGGACAAAATCGGCGCATCAATTGCTGCGACCTCGGTTTCACCACGACAACCCAAAATCTCAGCCCGGCTTTCCCAGAGAGAGCTTGCTAGGCCAAGACTTAGTTGGCCATTTACAAGCCGCGCAACTCCAGTGGTTCGTCTAGTCGCTGAAAATCCTACATCCAAACCGATAATATCCAAACCTTGTCTCTCCAAATAACTGCCATGCATCAAGGGATACTGCATAACGCCGGCCATCGCGGGGACACAACCACGTGGCAGATGAACTTCACACTGTCATTTCCAGAAAATCTCGGCATGGTTGCATGTCTGCGTGAATGGAGATTATGCCTTTCCCCTAGCATTATCCCGACGAATGAGCGCTCTCAGTTCCTCTTCAATCTCCTTCGGGTTCCCAGACCATTTCACGTATCTCTTGTCTCTTTGAATTGCCAACTCATTAACCATTTTAAGGATTTCCTCGGATGAACCAACCATGAGCGGAAGAACCCTTGTCATTCCCGAATCGATCTCTTGGCTCAGAGCGGCGTTCATCTCTTTCGTGGCCCAAGTTTTTCGGAGAAGAGAAGGCGAAACGACTACAATCACGAATCGAGAGCATCGCAATCCTTCGTTGAGCTTTCCAACAATGCTGTCTCCCCATAGAATTTCGCCGCGATCATACCAGCATCTAATTCCAACCGAATCAAGATGTTTGTACAATGGTTCGGCCACACTGACCTTTTCTTCACTCGCATGACAGATGAAGACATCCCAACGTTCGGGAGATACATGCTTCAGGTCAACAACAACGAAGCGGATATAGGGACCAATCTCGGTCAAGACCGTTGCAATTTGACGGAACGCACGTTGGGCTTGGGCTTGGCTAGTTAGGATGCGAAAACTCTCATATTCTTGAAGTGGTACGTGGGCGAACAAGATCTGGAATTCGTCATTGAAGTGATTCGTTCCCTCACATATACGAAATGGGGCACGTTCGAGATACTCAACGGCAAGGTCTTCTCCTCGGGCGCGCAGGATCTGACGAGCATTCAGCATAAGGGATTCGTGCTCTTGTTCTTCAAAGGCATCCTCATGGATCTCGAAATCGCCAGCTCCGCTTCCTTGATATAGAGTAATCAATCTGACCTCCCCTTTCTTTTAGGCATAACAATTTTCACCGCGACGAGGGAGTCGAGTCCGCTGGAGAAAATGGTTACATTCGCTTATTATGTTTACATCTAAACCAGCGGTAAAGCGCATTCAAATTAAGGCCTATCCCAGCAAAGTTTGGTTTGACTTCAATAACATCTTCTATATCATTACCATTCCTGGAAGGAGCTGATATTTTTCTTAATAAAACCACGTCAATTTCTTTATCAATACAAGAGTACATTGATTCAACATTTTTAGAGACATCCTTTTTTTCCACACTATCTGGGAATCCATTCCCCCGCAAGACCTGATCTGTCTGTGAAATTTCCTCATATAATCTGGATACCATTATTTTCAGAAGCTCTGCAGCCTCCAAGACGTATTCTTTGGGTTCTAATCCGCGATTTATACATTCTTGAGTTACTTCCTCTAAAACCTTCGCAATTCCGTGAGTGAAAAAAGGACCAAAGTAATTCCAATAAACTCGTCGTGGGCTCCCCTCAAATTTTATCCCAGAATACGAAATATCTTTACCGTAAAAGTCTTTAATCTTTAGCTTCCATTCTGCACAAAACATTCGCCATTTAATTATCCGGTCTAAAATATCTTTATCTAAACTTTGAACAATGCGTTTAGTCCAAGGATATAGTGCAGTTCTATTCCCTATTATCTCAAGAATTTTCAAAATACACCTTAAAAGCATTTAATCTCGGCAGTCAGTGGCAGCCAATGTTTTTACAACTCTTCATAAAGATAAAAATGGCTGATTTCCAAAAAACATTCTAAACCGGCCGAACACAACCTATAAAATGCATTGCAAATTAACTTAGCCAATATTGTTGGAACATTTTCCAGATCATTCGAGAACCTGGAGAATTTTTTTAACAAGTTCCGGCACCCCATCTTCTGATCGCCCTGCCAATCTATCAGCTAGAGATGGTGAATGTCGTAGTAATGTTTCACGATCTAACTCATGCCATATTGGCAGAATCGCTTTATCGCCATTTGCGGTTTCTTTCGCAACTAAACCGTCCAATTCTCTTTGTGGCCACTCTTTGGAAAGGAAATGAGGGCTTAAAATGACAACACCGTACTTGCACTTGCTGAGCCCATCATCTATTTTTCTCCTTAAACTATCACCAAGTTTTATGACGGCTTCATCAAACCAGACTGAGATGCCGCTATCAATCAAGGCATTATAAAGAGGGCGCGCTATGGCATCTTTATCCTCTGATGCGTGAGAAATAAAAATATCATATATCATATTATCATTATGGTGTTCCGTGGGATGTGATTCTTTTTCTAATAGCATCCAACCTTCAGCTGTAATCTCGAATTTAAAAACGAATGAATCATTAAGATCTGAAGGTCCATCAGTTCTACGGACTAAATTCCTCTCGATAAGTAATCGGAGAATGTAAATAAATTCAGCCTCATCAGACGCCCAAGCGAGAGGAAAGTCGATTTTGGGGATAATTTCCAGTGCTTTGCCGTCAAATTCTGCCGATCTGCCAAAAGACCGTAGCAGGAGTAGCTGCTTATCTATAACACGGTATGTTGGCAGTGCAGGCTCAATGTCTTTAAGTGTACTCGAGTTGATTTCAGGGATATTATCACCCGAACCTTGTTGCTGTCGTATCCATGTTGAAAGCTTGGAACTCAGTCCTTTTCTTTCAAGCATTGCCACAGCAGTCCTAGTGATGGTGTACTTTCCACAGCGAGCACATTCAAGTGAGAAACGTTCACCATAATCCCAGATACGCACATTTTGTCTCTCAAGCTTGCATACTGGGCAAGACTCTATAATATTATTATTCATGATTATATCGTCAATTACCTAATGATCGCCCGGGCTGAATAGTGTGTGGCTTTTCTCACACATCCTCGTCCAACCCAATGTTGTCGATTTACCTACCCTCAAGAAAAATCAAATATTTTTCCACCATATTCGAGGCAGACTTTCTTGCTATATCAAGCTCATGATTCTCAGCAGAACGAAGTTTACCTACAGCCTTACCTCTATGTCGTCCTTCTTCCAGCGGCTGGGAATTTGCGAGATCCCCTATAATGTCCCACTCCTTGTTTGTAATGTACAGTTGTTTCATGGCATTTTTTTTCTTACCGAATCGAGCAGATAGAGCATCCCTGATTTCATATAGGTGCACCAGCTCATTTTTTGGATCTTTTACCGCCATCTGGTAGCTTTTGAGCATTTGATCAAGGGTGCTGTCTATACTACGATATTTAGCTACTGTTTCAGAAAACCACCTTTGCTTATCCAGTCTCTCTTTCTTCGAATCCGAGACAATATTTCCATCTTTGTCTCGAACCATTAAATCCACTGGCTTAATGGACACTTTCATTACAATGGGTTCAACTTCTAAAAATGTATTCTTAGTTCCATCATTCCGCAATTCACTGCGACTCGGCTTATTTAAAATAAAATCTCGATGAGATATAAGTTGTACGGCTTGCAACCTAGTTTCAATCAAACGGGTTAGATACTCATTGATTTCTGGATGCTGCGAATAGAATAACGGTTCTATTTTAGCAAAAGCGACACCATCACTTATTGAGAGCTCAAACCTCTCGTCTATAATATGTATTGGCTCTTCAAAATAGTTTTTTGGTGTATATTTCCACTCAAGTTGAACTTCAACGACTTCAAGCATAATTTTTACCGGTAACAAATAAGAATTTTTGAAACGCGAAGCCGTCACAAAAAAATCGAGTTGAACAGAAACGCTTCCGTCTTCACAGTTAGTGTGGAATTTTTTCTTATCATGAATAGGATTTTTCATCCGGATCGAGCTGATTTTTGAGGGTAAGTATAGTCAGATTTGATTTCAATTGCAAGAATAAGGGATATTGAGCTATATGGGTTATATTTTCATTTCAATGGCGCACTTTTTCTGTCACTGCGAGACCATCAATTCAGTGGGTTAGGCCACCCTGTTTGGGCTTCATTTTTTTGCCAAAAATTTGCCAAAATTTGAAAAAAGATGGGTAAAACCCGGTAAAAATGGTGAAATCAGCGGAAGCGATGAAAGTTTATAATTGGTTGATTTAATTGTTTTTAATTTACTTTTCGTTGCCTATTCTTACCAGTTCTTTTTGCCCTGAAACCGACTTCGAATCCGTAGGCCGCAGGTTCGAATCCTGCCGGGCGTACCATTTCTATTTAATGATTAAGGGATATTAGGATTATAACCTGATATCCCTTTTTTATTTTTTTCTCAGAATGCGTCAATTTTGCATCAGTTAAGAACAGATTCTGTACAAAGG
>CAZRHW010000001.1:40820-43302 GCA_964599785.1 uncultured Bacteroides sp.
ATAAGCGTGTTACAGAAGTTGTAGAACATCAAGCGTCAATGGCATTAAAATTTGATCTTGCCATTCGCAAATACGTTGGTAATAATATTCGACCGTTAATGTATAAGTTGGTGGGTGAAGATGACTTTGTGCCGGAAACCATGTCTACATCCTATGTGGCGCGAACCATATTTGAGGATGTGAGAAGTGAGTTCCCAGACTATATAATAAAATTCTCTTCGGATAATCCCCGAAATCCTTCCAACCAGGCAGGACCAGAAGAACTTAAAGTTATTGAATACCTAAATAACAATCCCCATTTGAAAAGATGGCAAGGAATCATATCAATAAATGGCAGACAATATATGGGTAACTTCAGCGCAAGACGTATGAAAGAGTCTTGCCTGCGTTGCCATGGTGATCCAAAAGATGCCCCTGCCTCGTTAATAGAAAAATATGGATCAACAGCAGGTTTTCATCGGCCTATTGGCGAGATAATAGGTCTAGATACCGTTGCAATTCCAATGACCAAAGTCAGCCAAAAATTGTGGTTGGAATCAATCAACACTTTTGTATTCAGTGGGATCGGGCTTATTCTCTTTTTATTAGCGATTACCCTTGCATTTAAACTTTTAATCATAAACCGGCTTTCCATAATTACACAACACTTTGAAACTGTTGCCAGCCAAACAGACTACTCACAAATTGAGCCTATTAAAATAAAAGGAAGTGACGAAATCAAAACTCTGGCTTCCAGTTTTAACACCCTGACGAATAAGCTCAGAAAATCTTATTCCTCCCTGGACATGCAGGTGAAAGAACGGACCCGGGAACTTGAAGGAAAAAATGAACAACTCAAGCAAGAAATTGATGAGCGCAGGCGAGCTGAGAAGGCCTTACGAGAGAGCGAGACAAGGTTCAAAGAGCTGTTTAAAAACATTCACAGCGGAGTTGCCGTATATGAAGCGGCTGAAAACGGCGCAGATTTTGTATTTAAAGATTTCAACCGGACTGCGGAAAAGATCGAAGGCATAACAAAGGAAGAAATTATCGGAAAAAGCGTGCTGAAAGTTTTTCCAGAAGTTAGAGATCTCGGTCTTTTTGATGTGTTTCAGAAGGTCTGGAAATCAGGTCGGCCAGAACATTATCCTGTCAGCTTATATCAAGACGGCAGCATTACCGGTTGGAGAGAAAATTTTGTTTATAAGCTTCCTACCGGTGAAATCGTTACAGTTTATACAGACGAAACCGAACACAAACAGGCTGAAGAAGAAAGGAGGAAACTTGAGATTCAGCTCCAACAAGTCCAAAAAATGGAATCTATCGGCACACTCGCAGGTGGTATTGCCCATGATTTTAATAATATACTTGGGATAATCGTCGGTAATACTGAGCTGGCAATGGATGATGTACCCGAGTGGAATCCAGCAAGAAATAATTTGGAAGAGATTCGCACTGCCAGCTTGCGAGCCCGGGATGTGGTGAAGCAAATCCTCGCCTTCAGCCGCCGAAGCCCACAGGAAATGAAACCCGTTAGGATTAGCCCGATTATCAAAGAATCTCTCAAGTTATTGCGATCCTCAATTCCAAAGACCATCGAGATTCATCAGGAGATTTCAAGCAATTCGGATACCGTCCGTGCAGATCCGACACAACTCAACCAAATCCTTATAAATCTTTGTGCCAATGCAGCCCATGCCATGAGGGATAAAGGAGGCGTGTTGGAGGTGGGCATGGAAAATGTAAAACTTGATGAAGAGACAGCAAACCATTTTCATGACCTTCTCCCAGGAGAATATGTAAAATTGACCGTAAGTGACACAGGACACGGCATGGAACCAAAAGTTCTGAAGCGAATCTTTGACCCCTATTTTACCACAAAAAAAGTAGGCGAGGGTTCAGGGATGGGGCTTTCTGTGGTTCACGGTATAGTAAAAACCCACAGAGGTGACATCTTAGTAGATAGTAAATTAGGGGTTGGAACAACCATACAAGTATTTTTTCCCTACACTAAAAGTGAGCCCCAACCGAAAATTGAAATCCCGGTTGAGATTCCAAGAGGCCTTGAGAGAATACTTTTTGTTGACGATGAGAAAGCTATGGTTGACGCAATTCAATCGATGATCAAACGCCTGGGTTATGAAGTGACTGCAAGAACGAGCAGCATTGAAGCCCTGGAGGCCTTTCGTGCAAATCCTGATAGATTCGATCTGGTCATTACCGATTTTACCATGCCCAATATGACAGGTATGGAGCTGGCTAAAAAACTCTTAAAATTGCGCTCTGATGTACCTATAATTCTTTGTACCGGGTACAGTGATCAAATAAACGAGGATAAGGCCAAAGGAAATGGAATTCGTGCGTTTGTAATGAAGCCTGTTGTATTGAGTGAAATTGCAAGCATTATTCGCAAGGTGCTGGATAAGGAAATAGAGTAATACCTGAATCTTGATGAACTCGTAAAAAGTCCGATTTAGACGGTTTCGTAAAAAGTTCAAATTCA
>CAZRHW010000002.1:0-5503 GCA_964599785.1 uncultured Bacteroides sp.
ATGGTGCGAAACGAGTAATCAACCAACTCCACATAGTCATTTTCAAGTCCATATTTCTGTATGTTAACCAATGCTCCTAAATCAATTAACCATTCAGCAAAATGGGAATATTGGCTCCAAGCACCTGATTCCCCTGTAAATATTTTTTTCTTTTTCAAGACATTCATTAAAACATCTATCAGCTTATGATCCTCTGGATCAATGTTAATTGCGTATGACTGCAATAAGATATTGTTGAATGAGGTACCTAGCTTTATATAATCATCTGTGTAAATATGAGAGCCATTCATTACATTGATTAAATCTTTTGTTTCAGCAATTAATTTGCTAGCATCATCATATTTATTCTCAATTCCTGACAAAAAGTCATTTATCTCCGTTAGCTCAATTACCTGTATTCCATATGAAAATGAATAAAAATTTCTATATATGTCATCCACCCAATCTCTGTTTATTAGGAAAATATCGCTTTTCCGCAATGATACAGCTCTGTTTATTTGGGCCTCGTTGAATATCCTGTTGAGGTTAAAGTCTCCTAGAGAATAACCTAATATAACAACTGTATTTTCTTGTAATAATGTATAAAATTTGCGTGAAAGATAATTGTCTCTATGTTGAAATTTGAAATAATCATTGATAGTTAATACCATAGATGACGGCTTTGTTATGCATCCGTGTATGTGAAATATGTTCTGACCAATATTTGATTTCGGTATTGGCGAACCGTCAACAAATACTTTTGATCGTCCTTTCAATATATAATCGCTAAGAATTGTGTCGTAGTTTGTTGTTACTATATTTATATCTGGGTGATTTTTAAAAAAACTTCTAACAAGCTCAACTTTGCTGGTATTTACTGTTGAGTCATTTATTTTTTCTCTGAGAATTTCGGCTACTGTTGATTTTATGTCATATCCCCTTTTTTTGTATTCCAATGCTAAAATTTGAGCACAAATTGACAATTCAATTTTCGGAGTAATATTTCCAGATTCATCGGTGTTAAATAATTTGTTCATAATAATTTTTCGCCTTGAGTCAATTCGAAGTGATAGTTCCACTAACAGATCGTTCCAACTCGGCGCATGTCCATCTGTGATATACTTGCTGAACCCTGTTCCTATAAAAAAGGTGACTGCTTTAGAAGCAAGGGATACGGAAATTTCTAAGTAAGGATCCATAGTTAATGTCTATATTGGTTAGTCGAACGTGGAGTTCACCGGAAACTTTAGAGCGCAGCGGAAAAGTTTCCGGTGAAACGACTGGTTATGTAAATTCTATTTATAAATACGTTACACGATTATTGCTTTCGATCTTTAAGAATTTCTTTTGCTCTAATTTAGCAATTATCATTTCTTGGTCTTCTTCTGATATTGCACCTTGGAACTGGTACATTGCTCTGATTGAATTTAGCAGAGTTTTCTTTTTAGAGGGGCGCAATTTGTCTAATCTATCAATAACATATTGAATTGAATTGACGTCATTTGTTGGTTCGTTTTCTGTGTTTTTAACTTTCTTTTCGCTTATATTGCTTCTTTTTTGTGGGTTTTGAATTTCTTCTTCCTTTCTTGCCAATTGGATGAGAAGCTGTGAAAGACGCAATTTTTCTCTATAACCCAAATTTTCACAATGTTTTGCTATTTCATCGTATTCCATTTTGGCAATTCCTTTCATCATTTTCAATTTTCAAAAACATAACGCCGCTAATCAGCCGCTTTTTTTTCGTCGGCTGAATTAGCCTTGTTAGCCTATTTTATAGTGTCTAAATTGTTCATATTCATTAAATCCCAAAAATTTCTTCTAAAACTAAGATTATGCCATTGACTCACATTCAAACGTTCAGCCCCCTTTTTCATTTCTTCTCGTAAAGCATCTGCGTTTTCAATACCAGTTATCTTTGCCAATTTTTTAAAGTTCTTATGCTGACTTGCCCTTACAAAAAAAGGAAACTTCCGTCTGTAGCTTGCATAATGAAATGTCTGAGGATACCATCGAGCTTCTGAATTCAAGAAAGTCATTAATAGAACGATTAATTCTGCTTCAATAATTTTATCGAGAGTAATATCATCTCTGTCTGCATGCTGTTTAATAAATTCAGCAGCAGGACTATGCAACCGCCGACCTTCTGGAGATAGCACTTCATTTAGTGTTTGAGAATACCCGTAAAAAGTATCAAAACAGCCGAATTGATTTTCACCGTTGGACTCTGTCTCTGGTAGCAGGTAATGAGATGTGAAAATATTATGCAAATCATCAAATGATTGAGTCTCTAATAAAGCGGCGACAATATATAGAAACGTCTCGTATACAAAAACAGAGTGCGCCTCAAACCATGAGTCGCTCCATGAATTAACTTCCGGTGGCCTCGATTTAAGGTCTAATAATCTCTCAAGAAGCCCTACAAGAGCCTCAGAAAAATCCTCTGATGGCATGGCCGCGGACTCTAAAAGAACCCAGTCTAATATATGATTACGAATGATGACTAATTTTTTACAGTCTTCTAATATTTTTTCTCCAAAAGAATCGACTATGGGCCGTTCCCTTACCCGAAGAGAATCAGCATATTCGATACAAGAATCCAAAAAGTCTCTCCGGTACATTCGTAACCCTGGTTTGTTTTGAAGAATTGCCTGCCTTAAACTATTATACTTTCCGATAGCGGGGCTTGATGGGGTAGATTTGTCCTCCATTATGTAGCGCGGAGGTTTACCTAATTTTGGCTTTTCATGAACCGGCTTCCCATAAATAATGCGGATAAGTTGTTCCCAATTATTGTTGACAGCTTCAGGGCTTGAGAAGTCAATCCAAATTCTTGACTTAAGGAAGGCAGGTAAGTACGGCTCTCCCTTGCTGGAAAATTCACAAACAATTGGAATAAATTTTGATTGTTCTACTTTTTCGTATACCTCCTTCGAAATTATTTGTGATTCTGTTCCGACACCAGCTTTGCGTTCATCAGCTTTCTTTGAGTATTGTTTATCGCAAAGAACAAGGACGTGAGTAATGCTAGAATCAGTAACCATTCGTTCCATAAATGCGTATTTGTCATATCCCTCTTTAAGGTCATACTGATCAAGGGTCACCTCGACTCCGTCGTTTATCAGCTGTTCAGCCCACTCCCTCACGAGGTTTCGGAAGCTTTGTGAACTCCAACTGTAGGATATGAAAACCTTTGGTTCCATTGATTATGATAATCCTCTCTAAAGCTAACGCAGAAGTCAGGCGGCAGCCAGGGCTTCCACTGAATTCAAAAAATGTGATAAAAATTCAATTCTAAAATACACTACCAAAACGACTCGGCCCTGGCTGTCGCCTGAACTGACAGGTTGGGCTTGCTCACCTCATGATATAATCAAGTTTGGGCATTAGGTTAAAAAACAGATCGCATTTTTCTTGAACGGAAGAAATGTTTTTTGTACGAAAGACCTCTGTATGAATTTTTTCACAACTCTGAGTCACGCTATCAATTGCGGTACGCTCCCACAACGCATGACAAGGCCAAGTTTTCAAGATCTTTGCGAAAGGAGCCGAACATCTGTGCGAACGCAATCTCTCAGGCATATTTGATGCAAAACCAAGTTTAAAACGGCCGGGATCATGATCCGGTTCCAACTGAATCAAATAAAATACTCCATGATCTAATTGACCTGATGTCGTTGCAACGGAACTACTTTCAGTGTCTTCACCGGTTTGTCCGAAATTATTGACAATATGATCAAAGTCAGTGTTGCTAATATAGGAAATGGCTTGCCCCTTGTGAGCAGAATTCTTTTGTTTTGTAGTGGCTATACCGAGCCGCTTTATTATTTTGAATAGTTGCTGCTTCCTTGTACCAAGCTTATTTGCTGCGTCGATAACAGAAATAATATTATCATTCATAACGGTTTTTCCTGATGCCCAACGATAAGTTCACCGGATTTTTAAAAGCGGAGTAAAACGGAGCTTTTAAAAATCCGGTGAAGCGTTTGGTTAGCCTTTTATACTCCTTTTATCGCTTTATCTAAGCCTTGAAATGCCTTTATCAAACCGTCAATCCGCTTTGCTATATCGACTTCGCCATTTTCATCAGACAAGGAGTCTTTCGCCTCCTTCAACTCTTCTATAACTGACGACAGTGAATCAAAAACAGCGATGACTGGCTTCAGCCGAATTTCTTTAGCCTTTTGTTTGTTTTTTGCCGTTTCTGATTTCAATTTCTTAACAAGTTGATTAAGTTTAGAAGTTGAATCCATTATTATCTTAACAGATCCTTCAATAGATTCCGCTGTAATAGATTGTCTCGTATCGTCAGATAGAGCGTCTAACTTTTCGATTTGCTCTATTTCATCCCAATTAGCAAAATCTTTAGGTTCAGAGTTGGATGTGAAGTCTACAAGAACCTCAGATACTTCAAGGACGACTTGAGCTAAATTATCTTGTGTTGCATTTTTCAACTTTGTTCTCGAATCTTCGAGAATTTTATTCAAAGCCTTTGAACAAGCCTCATAACCACGATACGTACTCATAATTCACCCCACTTTTTGATCAATGATTGGATATCGTTGGCAGCAGCTATCACCTCTTGAATGCTAGGTGATCTCTTTTTCTTTACAGCTTCCGCAAGTTTGACGTGAGCGCTTTTCCAAGCCCCAAGAGCTTTGGCAGACGCTTGTATTAAACTTAGTCCCAGTCGTTTCCTTTTTTGTAGTCCCTTAAATTCCTCATTGTAAGCATTCCATTCCAAATTAAGAATTGACAATCGTTTTTCAATTACTGAAATATCTTGCGTCAACTCTTTTACATTGTTTAAATGTTTATTAGGGTCTGGATGCTTTAGTTCTTCCACTAGTGCCTTATTGCGATAGGTTCTAATCTTTATCAAATCATCTCGCTCCCCACCAACACGAACTGGCTCGTTGTTTCGCTGAAGTTGAGATATTTGAGCATTCAGTGCGATTTCAAATGAAGACTTTATCGTCTTGCTGTCTTTCTCGACAATTTCAACGATTTTCTCCATTATTGGACCGGTTTTACTAAGTGACTTATTTAAGGAATCTTGCGCTCTCACCTTGGCTACCTCAGCGTAGATAAACTCGATGGTTTCTTTAGCTACGCCGACGAGTTGAGCTTCAGGAACGATTCCTACTGTTTTGAGAAGCCCCTCAACAGAATCCCCCATAGCTTTAGCACTTTCTTTTCCCTCTTTTCCTGAGTTTACAATCTCTTCCAGTGAAGCGGCGTAACCAACAATAGCGGTCATGGCTATGTCTCTATATCCCCAATGTTTTTGAAAGTCGTTCTTGGCATTACTGAGCTTATTTAAAGTATTTGCATCTCCACCACTTTCTTTGAACGAAAGTGCGACCAAATCAATTTCTGTAGTTACTGAGTCGCCTGCCGATTTGACAGACTGTCTTAACTGGTCAGTTGCTGCTGTATAACCGCTTAAGTCAGGAAGGCTAGCACATCCAAATAACGACACTATCAATACGGTAACAGCCATTTGGACGAATATTCTTGGTATGCG
>CAZRHW010000002.1:5513-20427 GCA_964599785.1 uncultured Bacteroides sp.
GCGCCATGGTCTTAGGGGTATTAAAGATAAATTCGTCATCTTGATTTCCTCTCTGTTTAATGCATTTGACGTAGATAACAACGCTCGGCTCTGTAACTTTTTATTCTCACCTCCTTCCTATTTGAGGCTTGTTCACCTGCCGGGAACCAAATGCGGACGTGGTTTTAAGCACGTTCAAATCGACATGGCCTATGTAAAAAGGCCGCCCGGGGTTCCCGGTCGAGTGTGCAACAAGTGGTTATATTTTGTTTAGAAATGTATCTACAATTTCCCAAGTTGTTTTTATTGCATTTTGTATCTCGGTCGCACCGGACGGACTAATATCACCATGTCTTTCTGGAAAAGCTCTTTCCCGTATGAATTCCACACTATTTTTGTCAATGCCCGTAATTTCAGATAGTTTTCCCCATTGATTATTTTCATTTTCAATCTTGAATCTATACCTACAGTATTGCTTTAGGGATTCAATAGCACGAAAACAGTAGAAATAAGTGTCGTCGACATGTTTAAGAGCCATTGTTAAGTCGTTTAAGCATCGCATTATGTATATGCCATACTCCCCAGAAGTTTTTGCCATTATTTCTTTAACTATTTTTGCTGCATTCTCGCGTTTTTCTTTACTGTAGACAGTCTTGTTGTTAATTCCAAAAACATAATCAATATTTTTTTCCTCACATAGTATTTGTCTTACTTCTGCATCATAAGCATGGCCCAAAATATAGCCGAATATTGCAACAGTGTTGTTTGCAAACGTTTTTACAATGTTTCTTAAATCATAGATATCCCAATCATCTTCACTATTGACCCATACAGTAAGCTGATTTAATACGACATTTATTTTTGCGATTAATTTATTTCCGCTGGATATATGTTCAAGACCTGCTTCAAATGGGCCAAAAGATAGTTGTGCTCTTTCAGGCAGAACTAATCCTTTGAAAATATATGTATTCATTGTTTTACCATTCACCTCGGAAATATAACAATTAACTCACCAGAAAACAGGGCAATACAAAATTTCAATTTACCAAGGCCGCCCCGCCCTGATTTTCTGGTGTAGTTTCAGGTTAGGCTTTATTCCATTTTTTTAAGCGCCCTTTACCAATAGATGCACATATTTTTTGATAAAGATTTTTATAAAATTTGCTATTTGATTGTTTCCACTTACAAATTGCAACAGCAAGCATATTACGCGCTTCTTTAGCATCCACACGGTTTAGAAAATTCAAAGCATAGGTATGGGCATAAGCTTCTGCTTCAATAAGTTTAATGGTAGGCTTGTCGCCAAATGAAAAGTTTATCGATTTTTGCATATCTTCCACATGCCCCAGTTCATGGGCTAATGCACATAGTTGGAGCATATGCTTTATTTCGTTATACACTTCAGGAGGTAGATCCTTTTCTTTAATGGCAACATCTTTTAGTAAAAATATTACTTGGCGTATTTTTGTATCATTTCGAACACAAATAGTTACACCACGCATGTTTGATAATGACTGCTTCCCCATTCCAGGAGGATATTGAATTCCATAGTTGGAGAACAATATAGGCTTATATGATTCTAATCCCACACAGGACAATTTTTCATTTTCATCTTTTGCATAAATTTCGTCAGACACAAAATGAATAGAATCCACCTCAATGTCGTTTCTTGTTGCCATTAATTCATTGAATTTTTTCTGATAATTACACATTCGCGCTGCCTAACGTTTGAACTAAGGGGCCGGGAAATAAGCCCAAACGGATTTTCAAGAAATTTCAGATCTTAAAGAAAATATAAACCTTCATAAAATGCCACCGCTTTTCCCGGTCCCTCTTAAGTGACAGGTTCGCTACGTTGCCCTCTGTTTATTTTCCTACGGTCAAAGCTATGTTTCTTCAAAACCTTTTCATATATTTTCCGATTAGAATATTCACTCTAAAGTGCCTTGACCCATCCCTAGTGCTAAAGAAAACTCTCCATTGAATTGCTTACTCTTTACGAAAGTTAGTTTGATTTTCTCTGAGTTTGATGAGTTTTTTCTATCAGCTACAACATCCACAATAACACCAATATTTCGTTTTCTAATATCGATAATTTTATCAATTCCAACAATAGGAGTAGACCTTATATTTTTTTGAATATTTATCATGATTTCGTCATTAAAAAGACCGAGTTGATCTTTTTTAACAGTGAAAAGTGACAGAACCATTTCTTTATTCATGCTAATTTCATTGTTTGATATTTGTGCATACAGCTTCCCTTTTGAAAATATATCCCATTCATCTTTAGGTGATAATCGGCTGTCTTGTGGATATGTGGGGGCATAAATTTTATCTTTTGGATATATAGGATAAAGGATTATTGCTTCAGCGGGGAACAGATCCTTACTATAAAGGTTTAGCTCAATACTGCCTACTGTATATCCATCTTTTGTGAAACGAACATTAAATGAGCCAGGTGTATAATCTATCAGATATGTCCCATCTTTCTCTGTTACTGTTTTGTAAGAGCTATTTTCGATTCTAACTATAACACCCACAAGACCATTTCCAGCAGGGTCTACAACTTTTCCCTTAATGCCTTTCTCCCAAAAGCCGTTAAAACTACAAATGAACACTATAATCAACAAAGCTACTTTTAGAAAATGATTTTTAAACATCCTTTTAGCCTCCTTCACAGCACTCGTCCTTATGCGTTTCCAAAATTCGAATTACAAGAGCGAACGGGCTCGTCAGCGGGCGCGGCTTTTTGCGATCCGCTGCAAGAGCAAGGTTGGGCCTTTAATTATTTTTCCTTTTCGAAGCATCAATAACTTCCTGAGCTTGAGCTACAGTTAAATAGCCACTTTTCACCAATATGTTTAATATGTTAACAGGAAATGCAACAACGCCATAAGGGCCTATAGTCACCCCTCTTGCCTCTTGATATTGAAGTTTTGGAGGTTTTTCTTTTAACTTTAATGCTTGGTCTTTCATCTCTTTAGCCCGACGAAGGATCTCGAGAGAAGTGTTGGGGGAGTCCAATGTAACCTCGAGATATTTTAGGGCCTCATCGTAACGTTGAAAAGATAAAGCCCAGTGTGCAGCATTGAAACTGAATACTGCGCTTTCTGGGTCAATTTCTTTTGCAAGTAAGGTTAACAGTTGTTGTTCTCTGGCGTTTAGAACACTCTGTTGAGATATGGCTATTTTGTTGAATATTTCGGAGATGTTCTTCATGCTTACCGAAACTTGTCTCACCCTACTATCAACCTCCTCAATCTTCTTATTCACCTCCTGCTCAAGCTTAGATATTTCATTGTTTGTTGTTTCTTCAAATTTTGAAAGCGTCTTGTCTACATCTGCCACCTTTGATTCGATTTGACTTCCAACTTTTAAAACACGAGAGCTGGCATTTTCTGTTTCTTGTCTAATAACTTCTGTCTTTTGAGCTTCTTCTCGTATTTTTAAAATATTTGTCAAGCCGACTGAACCGAAATAAACTGCTCCAGCAATAAAGATAGTAAGTATGAGAGAGAGAATCTGTAGAAATGCACGTAGATTACCAACTGAAAGATATGAACGATCAATTGATTTTGATAGTTGGTCTGGTTCTAGCCGCTCTTTCAACACATCGATTTGTTTCTGAAGGTCAACCAACTGTTCTTCATAATATTGTTGTGTTTCTTCAGGCATATTATCTCCTCACTCAACAGAATCATCTATTTGCCCAACGTCAATAATGAGCAGTGCTGATTAAAGGGTACAAATGCTCAAAAAATTAATAAAATTTGTAAATGGAAAAACATTTCAAAGCGCCACAGCTATAGGCATCTGCTCCATTATTTTGTTAGCCCTTTTCTCCATTGCTCACCAATCTGTTTTTATATATGAACCTGGGCAGATCGACAGCTAATTATTAGTACATTTCTTAATTTTACTTTCAACATCAGAAGGCTCAAAGGATACATCCCAATGCCATTTACCGAAACCGCCCTGCTCATTGACTGCCTTTACCCATTCATTCAAATATTCCCGTTTGGTTTGGTTTTGCTGACTGTCTTTACCTTTTGTTTCAAGAATCATAAATTCTCCGTTTGCAAGCCTGATAATAAAATCAGGATAATATTTTCGTATTACACCTTTATGGTTGTATAGAATAGCAAACCCCAAATGATCATTTTTTACAAAAGATTTTACCAGGCCTGATTTTTCAAGGAAATACGCTTCTGTAGCTTCCCATCCACTGTCATAAACACAATGGCTGATATGAGATTTTTCAACCCACTCACATGGTTTACTGGTATACCAGGTTCTTACACCGGATGTTGACCTGATAGGATTTTCCTTATCAAACACCGGTGTTAATTTTTCAGTGTTTTCAGCCCGTATTTCTGACCAGATGTGTTGGATAATTTTATTCATATTAAGAATCATCAATATTTTCTTTTTTGAATCATCCTGATGAAACAAATCATGTTTAATCGTGATCTTATCCGACTGAACAAACTCCTCAACAAGCATGACAACCTGCGCAAGAAATATTTCCTTGCTACCTTTCCAATCCGGCCGTTTTTCAGAATTGTATATTGTAGAGGCTATTCTGAAAACGATTGTCTGTGCCCTTGTGTCTTCTGCTATTTTTTCAAGTCCGATTGCCGCTTTAACTGCCTGATTGGGTTTGCCGGAGATAATTGCGGCTAAAACCGCTTCGGTAATCGATTCGTATGGATCAATCTCTAATGTCTTTACATTATCCCAATTCAAACTGAGGATTGGTTTGTATACATGATCTATCCTCAATATGTTTGGCCATGTAATTTCATGCTTAGATTTTTCTTTTATTGGTTCAATTTTTGTTTTCGGTTTGGGCGGAGGCGGAGGCGGACCATCACCGCCTTCATGTGGCAGGAATGTAAACGGAACACCAAAAATGTTTACGTATTCGGGCTCAAATAATCCATCATCACCAACATCATAACTTACTCGTCTTAACCCTCTACCAACAACCTGCTCGCAAAGCAACTGACTGGAAAATGCACGCAGGCCCATGATATGAGTTACTGTCTTGGCATCCCAGCCCTCTGACAACATGCCGACTGAAATTACATTTTGTACCTGCTCGCCTAGTTCTCCTTCCCTGCCCACTGTATCAACTGTTTGACGTAACAGCTCAGCCTGCTGCTTTTTCGTCAGTTTTGGAGTGGTTTCTTCACCTTCAGTATCTGTTTCTATTTTAATTTCAACAGATTCAGTTTCTGATTCAGCTTCTTTTAGTATCTTGCTGTCTATTTGCAGTGTTTTATCTGCATCACACAGTTCCGGGATTAATATCTGGTTATGGTCAAAAGCATATTTGATTCGCGCCGAGGTTTCTGTTCTGTTTGCTACAGTAATCATAACCGGCGGCACATTATGGCCGACATTTTCCCATTCATTTTTGGTTTCCTGCCAGTCTTTACCTAAAAGATAATAAGCGTTTATCAATAAATCCGGCAAAGGCTCTGTTGCATCAGCTTTGCGGTTGATGTCGTCTTTTACTTCATCATCTGCATAAATATGATAAAGTCGTGATTTGAGTTCTTTTGTCGCTATGCTGTCATCCCGGACGACAACTCGTGGTGTTTTCACCAGCCCCGACTCAATAGCATCATTTAATCCAAAATCAGAAACAATCCATGTAAACAAGGCCTCTTCTGCGGATTTTTTGCCGGATGGTGTAAATGGTGTTGCAGACATGTCAAAACAGCGCAAAACTCCTCTTTGCTTATGGATTCTATCCAGACCACCAACCCAGATTGTAGCTTCTTCCGCACTGTCTTTGTCTGATCCGGTTCGTTTATATTTGCCGACAGCTTCCGGGTTCATTCGCCACGCGTGATGGGCTTCATCATTAATAACAAGAATATTACGTGAATTTGCCATATCGCCCAACACCTGCCGCACATAGGCTTCCCCGCTAATTTCTATCCGTTTTCTTTTGTCAACCGAGCGCAGTTGCCCTTTTTTGATCTTGGCATCGAGTTTTTCCTGCGTATCCCATGCCAGAGTGTGCCAGTTTTGAATCTGCACTTTTCCCTGCCGGAGTTTATCCATTAATGAAGCAGGAACGATATTAAACTCTTCATAATAGTTTTCAGGATGAGTCGGCTGCAATACCTGTAACCTGCTTTTTATCGTTAATCCGGGGGCTACAACCAGTACGTTTTTGCTGTAACGGGTATTGGTTGGGCTGGTTACTTTATTCAAAAAATTCCAGGCAATAATCATTGCCATAATAATGGTCTTGCCTGAACCGGTAGCCATTTTACTGCACCAGCGCTCAAAGGCTCCGCCGTCCCCCTTAATATCTATACCGATTTTTTCAGCCGCAGGGGCTTCAGTTAACCAGATTAAGGTTTCAATAGCTTCCAACTGGCAAAAGAAAAACCGCCTGTCTTTTCTCTCTTCCGGGTCCTGCCAATGCTCAAGCAGTCTTTTGGTAATACCTGTTACACCCGGATAACCGGATTTTCGCCATGCTTTTACCCTTGGCCGGATTTTATTTACCCGCTCAATTTCCACAAAGATACCCGGATCATCAAATCCTCTGGAATCCGGTGTTGCCACTACATATCCGGCCGGTCTTCTGCCGCCTTTAATATGGAAGTCTCTGTTTTCCCTGTCGTAAAACCAGTGCTGCCCTGGTTCTTCATGAGGGCTGTTGATAATGAGTCTGTCGATATTTTTCGCCATCCGCTATATCCTTATACCAAGACGATCAAGCATTGCGACAAAATTGATACAATCAACGCCTTGTTCATCACAAATCAGAGGAATCCTGCAATTTTTTTTCTTTCCCGGTTTTTGAGGTTGTTCTTCCTCAAAGGTTACAACAATTTTCTCTTTTACCTTTGCATAGGCAATCAAGATAATATCATTTTGATTAGCGCCTTTGGGATCATTATTTGTTTCATATTCTTTCTCTAACTCCAAAGAAACAGCATTTATTTCATCAGTAATCGGCTCTGCATCAAAATGATTATCTATCATCCAGACACGCAGTGAGTATTTTTCTCTTTTCTTGGCCATTGGCAGTTTTTTATCTGCCGATGAAATGGGATCAATCTCATCAAAGACAGGTTTGATCAAAACAAAATCATTTCGACATTGCGCAAGTTGTTCCCATAAAGAGAAGAATACCCTTATGGGATATCCGCTGTTCCAGGCAGTGATAAAGATATTGGCATCAAGGCAATATTGACCACTCATAATTGCCTGCCCATCTCTAAAGCATACGAAGCTCGCTTTAAATCAAATGCCTGGCAAAGTTTGTGTAACCCAATCTCCTTGTTGTGATATGCCTGAAAAAGGGTATTCGCGTAAATATGCCCATATTGCTTAAGCGCTTCCTGTGGACGGTTTCTGGCAGGCCCGCCAGCGCTTTCTTTAAGTTTTTTTTGTAATTTTCTGTATTCAGCCTTTAACTGTGCCTCAAAACCTAAATAGGCACCTTGGTCAATAATCATCATTTGTCTTAACCGCACCAGGCAAGCATAAGGACTCACCTTAAAACATTTCGCAATATCCTTGACAGCATCCAGATCATCTATATTATCCACAGCAGATAGAATCTGTTCAGCAGGCATCAACACATTGCCGGACAACTCGTCACACCATTTTTCAACCCGCTGGTGATACGCGCCCCAGCCATCAATCGCGCTTTCCTTTCTAAGCAAGTGTCCTAATTCATGAAACAGGGTGAATGATTGGGCTTTTTTTGCATCTGAATCATTGATAATAATGATCGGTAATTTCTGATGGTAAATGGCCAGCCCGCGAAACAGCGCCTTATCCACATGAGACCACCCCTTGTACTTGCTGGTCATAAAAACAAAAATGTTTTTTTCTTCCAGCATTTCTTTCCATTTAGAAAACTTAAAACTTTCTTCTGTTATGTCTAACCAGTCACGTACCTGTTCCGCCGCAAAATCCGGCGTGACATTTCTTTCCAACTCGGGTGGATGAAAAGCAGTCATCGGTTCTCCCATATCTTCGCGCAGTTCTAAAATCAGGTCACGGAAACGGTCAACACGCGCAGTCAGGCTGCGAACCTTATGTTCGCTGAAAACATCCGCATTGCTGTCAGTAAGCTGGCGAAAGGCAGGTATTGCCTTGTCAAACTGATATTTTTCAGGAAGGTGATCTGAAATAAATACCCAGCGCGGAACTTTATATAGATCAGCCAGGGTATCTATTTGTTTAAAGGTCGGTTTTTGATCTCCCTGCTCTATGACAGCAATTTTTGCCACTTTTTTTGCAACGACAGGAAGACTCAAGCCAATCTGCTCACGGCATTGACGTAATATATCCTTATTAATATTTTCAACTCTGCCTGCCATTACTACACCTTTATTACCCGCAGGGATTCAATCCCGCGATCATCGATAATTTTGACGGCGATTGTTGTACCCGGTTCAAACTCAAGCGACGTTGTGCCTCTGAACGCTTCAATCTTTTCTTCATCAATTTCGGCTTTCAGATTTTTAGCAAGTTTGCTCCAGCCGTCTTTGTTACCTGCCATGGGAAAAAACACCTGGGAAGGAAAGAGTGAACGGTTGTTATAATCAATATCCAGCATCCACATGGCAATGTTATTTTTACCACCGCTTTCCACATTTCCGTTTTTGGGGTTGTAATAATCAAAGCCCATAACCTCGACTTGAATTTTACCCTCTTTCCGTTTATGGACTTTTACATCGGGTTGACCAACCAGCCAGAAACTTTCGTTACTGCTTCGTTTTTTACGCAGGTCATCGGTGAGCATATCAGCGTTCATCTGTGCTTTGAGTAACTGCATTCCGGCAATTTTCGGTGTGAGTTCATCAATATCTTTGGCCGCTTCATCATCAAACTGGAAAGCACAGAACAAAAGCATATCCGGCCTTAAGGCACGGGCTTCCTGCCAGGCATCCTCCACCTGTCTTTGTTCCAGCGGTGCATGTTCCGGGCCAAAGACTACCAGCACTTTTTTAGGAATATCTTCTTTGGTTTCCGCTTCTGCCTGGATAAACTTTGTGCCGGACAATGGCTCAACCCGGCTAAACTCAATTATTTTGCCGCCTTTGGCTCGGACACCGGTTCGCATTAATTCATCTCGCCATTCGCTCTGGCGATGGGTTTCACCGGTGCGGGCAATGGATGTATCTGAGCCGCAGTCTTCCTGTTCCAGTTCATCAAAGCTTTTGGCGTATGGGGCGGGTACGGCTTCTACTGTGAAGGGGCCGGTAATACGTGTTTTTTTGTTATCTATATAAGGCTGATCATAGAGGGTTTCAGTGCCTGGTGGTTCGTTGTTGGCGATGCTTTTCAAAGTAATATGCGGAACCGTTTTGTATTCAAAGCCGCTGCCTACGCCTTGATCCGGATGGGCGAGTGTGTAGTAATCAAAATTGGCCGTCATCAGGCGTTGTTTGGCTAAGGTAAGGGCAACTCTTGATGTGTCGCAAGTTATCCAGCGGCGGCCCCATTGTTCGGCGACTGTGGCGGTGGTTCCGCTGCCGCAGGTGATGTCAAGGACGAGATCGCCGGGGTCTGTGGTCATTAGGATGCAGCGCTCAACTACCTTATGGCTAGTTTCTACGACATAATTTTTATCTCTAGCCCCTGTGGTATCACTCCACATACTGATAATTTTTTTATATTTATATTCATCAAGATATACAATTCTTCTAAGATTATTCCCCTCTATATGCACCAAACCAGAATTAACAATATTTTGCATCCCATTTTCGCCAGTGGGCCAACACTGCCCAGGCGGGGGGCTAAACTTTTGTCCTTTATATTCTACGTCAAAAACTGCATTTTGACTAAACGAAGCTGGCCACATAGAAACTAATCTGAATAGTCTAACATCTTTAGGGAGCAAGCTGTGATTATTAACTTGTTCCTTTGTCATTTTTACACGTTCTCCATTTTTGCTTTTGTACCATGCCCAATGAAAATCACCTTCGACATTTTGTTCTTCGTAAAGTGTATGATATTTTGTTGCTTCCTTGTTCTTCGCATACAAAAGCAGGTAATCATACATGCCTTCAAGATACTTTGCACCCAAAGGCATTGTTTTCTTTCTGAAAGGCACTAAAGCTACAAAATTCCCAATCCCAAACACCTCATCCATAATTTCTCGAACATGATGAATATTCTCATCACTAATCTGCACAAAAACACTGCCGCTCTCATGCAGCATTTCACGAGCCAACAGTAACCTGTCACGCAGATAAGTCAAATAAGAGTGAATCCCCAGTTCCCAGGTATCCCGGAAGGCCTTGATCATTTCCGGTTCTGCCGTTAAGTCAGCATCTTCGCCGTCTGTCACATCCCGTTTGTTCACAAAGGGCTGAAAATTACTGCCGTATTTAATTCCGTAAGGCGGATCAAAATAGACCATCTGCACTTTGCCGGCCAGGCCCTCTTTTTCCAGCAGGGAGTTCATTACCAGCAGGCTGTCGCCTGCAATCAAGCGGTTTGACCAGCCTTCTTTGTGTTTATAAAAATCAATGGCTTCCCGCAGGGGCTTTTCCCGCGTGGTATTAAAAAGCGACATTTGAACATGCCCTTTTTTTTCTTTCGTTACCGTGTCTATAATGGTTTTCGGGTCAATCCGTTCATGCACATGCAGGCTCACCGTGGGCACCTCAAAACTGGTATGCTCAGCTTTCCCTGCCCACTGCAATTGGGGGTCAAGATGCGGGTCATATTCATAGGATTTTTTGACTCCGGTGTCCGGGTCACTCGCAGGTGTTACCAGCCCAACAGGGGGAATATTGGTCCGCTCTTTGTCTTTATGCTCATAATGCTCAATCTCTTTTTCACTCTTTTTTCTTTTTGCCATTTTATTATCTCTTTTTGAGTTTTCTTCCCGGTTATTTTTCTTTTCCTTGCTTTGTGTTTTTTTATCCTTTTTCTTCTTTACACCAGAAATACCATTAATCAAATCCGCCTTTCTGTTTGATTCTGTCTCTATATCATAATATAAATCTTTTATTTAATTCATTTACTTTTAGCAATGGCAGGATTTTATCAAGGGATATGCTCCTGTACCCCATGAGTTCATCTACGATGTCATCCTTCTTACTTGCCGACAGACCTACTATTTCAAGAAGTTTCCTTTTTGTTAAATACTCAAGTATTTTGCGCTTTTTTAGCATGCTTATCCTTATTTCTTTGCCCGCCAAGAAAACTTACATCTACGGGGTATAAATCTCAATTTTCGACAGGGCTAACGGGCTAATCAGCCGCACAGCTTTTTGTGTCGGCTGAATTAGCAAGGTTATACCATTGTAACAGCATTAACATTTGTGGAGTTAAATGTACGGCTTCATTATCTCTTTGAGTATCTTATTTTTCTCGATTGTTTCTTTATGTATTTCGAAGAAATTTACTTTAGGAAAATATCCAGAGAAGTCTTCACTATTAAATATTTTCACAACATCTTTTCCTCTGAAAATATCCTTTTGGTTCGATGAGGAAATCTTGGCGTTTTTTAAAAAGATATCAATAGAGCTTCCGACATCATTAATAACTGCAAATCGTTGAAACGCATCCCAGTCTTTTTCCCACCGTTGCCATGCCCAGAGAACTGTAGCTCCAAATTCACCGTTACAACCAAAAGTTGGGCGCTCAATAGATAATCGTCTTAAAAAAGGTGTTAATGACGTGTTAAACCGTTTCAATCTACCACGACTATCACGAAATATTGAACAAAACCATTCGCATGGATCACCCGATAGGGCTAACGCTATAGCCAATTCGTTTGGGCAATCCTTTAATAATTCAGGAGGATTAGGTTTCCTTCTCAGTTTTGTCAGATGTTCTGCGACCAAATATTCTTGCAAAGATTTATGGAAAAATTCAAAAGTGTCATAGGCCACCTTTACAATAATTCCAGTATGCGATTCTATCTCTTTAGCAACTTCACTTGCCTCATCCTTTGGCAGCCCAAATCTATTACAAATCTTTCTATATATTTCTGTTAGGTCTGTTGCCGTAAATGAAGACCCCGATCTTTTTTTAAAAACTAAAGTATATGCAAATAAGGCCAAAAAATCTAACTTCCTGTACGAATCAAACTGACTATATTTAGAATTACGAACTACTCCTCTTTCGGCATCCCATTCCTCTATATAGAGATTAATGATTTTTCTATACACAGAAACTGGCATAGATGGTAGCGATCCATACTTCTCAAAAATTAAACAAAGGTTGGCAAGCGTTAAAGGTTTATTAGCCAAATCTTGGTACGGTGTCTTTGAAAGTTCTTCACTAAACTCTTTAGATGTCCTTTTTCTCTGATATTTTGAGCCAAACCAAGAAGCTGTAAATATACTTTTTTGAATTTCAGACATTTCATCGATTTCAAACACCGAAAAACCATTTGGCTTTCGGACGAAATCAGCAGATCTACATGTCAGGACAATCGCTATGTTGCTACTGTTAGATGTTATCCTATTTATTTCTTTTATGACACCGTCGCGAGAATTAGAATGCAACTCATCCAAACCGTCTATTAAAAGAAATACATTTATCTTTTCAATAAAAACCGATATGGCTTTAAACATAACCTTTTCATAAAGAACTTTTTTCTTTTCGTACTCATCTTCACTTGCCGTAAGCTTAATCTCAAAAAGATCACAAATAAAATTAAGCAGTGTTTGCTTATTATTGAAATCGCGCAAACGCACTATAACTGGAAATATTTTCCCATTCTTTTTTTCTTCGGATAGCAACTTTTTAGCTATCATCTTTATTGTAGTTGTTTTTCCAGAACCAGGATCCCCTAATATTGCAAGCTGACGACTATTAACAAGGATTTCATCAACGCACAGACTATCAGAACACGGTTTGCCAAACCTAAACCTACGGGGGTCATCGGTTAAAGACAGTTCAATATAAATTCCATCTAAGTTTTTAGGTTTTGGCATTCCAAGTATATCAATCTTATTACTCCATAACTTAACAAAACTTAGATGATCCTTCACGCTCGTTAAAGCCTTTCTATTATCGATCTTAAATTTGAATCCGTCTTTATTTTTTTCTTTAAGAGAAATCTTTTGCCCAATAAATTTAGATATTGCACGAAGAGTCTCTTCACTGGCCTTTTTGATTAAAAATTCCAGCATTTTTTAACCCCTTTACATTGTTATATGTTTTATTTATATGTTTTTGTATAACGCCCCGCCTGAGAAGCGGCCATCACATAAGTCGAGTTACTACAGCCTCTTACGAAAAACCGCAATTTTCACGCCGTCTTCTCCAGGTGGATATTAGATTTTTAATTTTAATTCTTCAGAAACCAAACTTGGCTAAATCAAAGTCATCATATGCCGTAGGAAGAAATTCATTAAATAATCTTTCAATATGGCCATGAAAATTTTCTTGATTAGGTCGTTGAAGATTTCCAAGTATATTTTGATTGTGCCAAAATTTTAGGGCTGAAAAACGAACCTTAATCTCAAGAGCCTCATTTAGAATACCAAGCAAGTAATCGTAAAAATTATGACGTCCTTTTGGAGTTGATTGGTCGGCATTATGTTCAATCATGATTTGTTGAATATTATGTACTATGTCGTTCCTGTCGTCTTTCCATTTAAATGCCTTTGATACCAGAGGTTTATTGACCTGCAATTCGTCAAAAACACTTATGAGATTACCCAACGTCATAGTTTCGATAGGTTTATTTTTTAATCTCCTTGGTTTCTTAATATGTTCTTCAGGGATCACATTTGTTAAAATATTTTTGAGCATCCATTCTATCAGATAGCCTTCCCAAATAATTGAGCCAATGGCCTTTCGAATATTTTCAACAGAGGCGTGTCTTAAATCATCAGAAATTTGATTCTTCGTTCCTAACTCCTTCCGCTTCCGCAGATCTCTTAGGGCAGTCACTTTATTCTTTGGCTTTTTCTTTTTCATAGTAGAAATCTAATGGAGAGCGGAGCGCCGCAACGGTGCTGGTAATCGGCGGAACTGTGCCTACCTAGCGTGAACCGAAGAGTTTAACGAAAACCGCCGAGTTTCTTCCCGTCTGGTTCACCCGCTATGATGTTAGATTATGGATTAGTAGATGTTAACATTCTTCTCTTCATATTGTTCACCGAATTTAACTACTTTTCCGTCACGCAACGTAACTGAATATGTACGAGGCCAAGCGGAAATTGCGTGTTTCATACGTTTGTAGATTAAATATTCTTCGCCCTTATCCCCGTCCACACTTACTGAAACCGGCGATCCGAGCACTTTTATGACATCTGCCTTAGTCATACCTATCGAAATTTTTTCAAAATCTGTTGCCGTTCCATAAATCATAGCCTGACACCCAAACAGGAATATAACGAACACAAAAATGATATTTTTTAAACGCATTGTCTCTCCTTTGAACAATCTAACGTGCGATTAACTCGCTCTTTTTTGTCGAGTGAAATCGCTGGTTATGGTATTTTTCAAAAAGAAGGGCCAGTCTTTCAATACATTCAGCAGGTCCGCGTGGCGATCCTTCTCCGAACCATTCAATGAAATGCGGCTCATTCCATCCGTCGGTGTAATCCAAAACAATTTTTTCTATTTCTTCTTTTATTTGCATACTGCACCATAACGTTTTAATGAGCGGTTGCGGGTGCCTTTCAAGACAATTTCTTTGATACCGGGCCGGTGGTATCATTAAATTGTTCACCCGCGATTTCCGCGCAATCCGCTCAATGAGATTGTTAGTTGCATTCTCGGCGGGGGGCTAATTGATCAATATAATCAACTTCGCTCGCAAGCAAGGCTGTCTTTATGCTGTTTCCAGTTGCAGCCACACCGGACGTTTCATAAAGCCCTACACGTTGCCGGGCATTTTTCAGCCCACCCCCGACAAAGCAACTAACGTGAAGATCACTTGCGCTTTTCAGTCAAGTGAGTCTTCTGATTAAACTTT
>CAZRHW010000003.1:0-20185 GCA_964599785.1 uncultured Bacteroides sp.
GGATGGTTGCAATAATTGATTCCCTCATGAATTTAGACTTATTTCGGATCTTATGTTTCTTACAATATTCATCAATCACTCTTTTCTCCCTGTTGTTGAATAGTAGTTCCTGACGGTTAACACGCTTAAGGTTTATGTCTTTTTGTTTTTTTCTGTTCACCAGCGTATGATTGTTATCAACAGTTCCTCAAAATAGTCAGAACAGTTTGGATAAATTTATAAAAATGAATTAATTAAAAATATTTTTGTTGAAATTCATTCATCATATCAATCGGGAAATAGATGGTCTTTTCAATAATTTTACCAGGCGACGATATTGATATATTCAAAAATATATAAAATGATGCAAATTAATCATTTAAGAGTTTTCAAAGAATTAACAAATTTCTAACAGTTTACTTACTACCGTAATTGATAAATTCATAATTGCAATACTCAATTGCCTTCCGTAGTAAAATCAAAAAATAAATCATAAATAAAGAATTGGAAACAAAGTTATAATGATAGTAAAAAAGACTAATTAATGCTATAAATTGAAATAATTTTAAAAAAACACTTTAATATATATAAATATCTATAAATAAATGATATAAGAATGATAAGATATTTTATTGAAAAATCATATACTATTTCGTGATCCTGAATATATTATATATCTAATTAATAATAAAACGATGATATTTAGTTATATAATAATTTCAGAGTTATTAAAAGAAATGATTATTAAAAAAGGGAAAGAGAAAAAAGTGTATGTAATAAAGTATGAATTATAAATAATTAATTTTATACTGTAATGGCAGAAGTGTAAAGCTTTTACGGTGCATGTGAGTAGTCCCGAAATTAAATATAGCTTCACGGTGTTTACTGGTTGGATATCCTTTATTACGGTCCCAACCATACTGGGGAAATATGTTATGAAGGTCTTTCATAAAATCGTCGCGGTATGTCTTGGCAAGGATTGAAGCTGATGCAATGGACTGGTATTTGCAATCGCCTTTGATGATAGTTTTAAATGGTATTTCAAAATAAGGAGCAAAATGATTTCCATCAACGATGATATGTTGGGGAGCAGGATCAAGTTTATCAAGCGCTCTGTGAATGGCCAGGATAGATGCATTCAGGATATTCAAATCATCAATTTCTTCATTACATGCCATTGCCACCGCAAAAGAAACGGCGTTTTTGATAATAATATCCCGGAGATAATATCTCTGTTTTTCTGAGAGTTGTTTTGAATCGTTCAGCAAAGAATGACTGAAATCAGCCGGGAGTATCACTGCAGATGCGAATACCGGTCCGGCCAGACAACCTCTGCCTGCTTCATCACAGCCGGCTTCAAGGACTCCTCCGAGATAGTGGGTTTTTAACATATGATCTGAATGTGTCCGGTTAAGCTTTACCCTTTTTCTCAAGTATTTTTTCAATATTCTGCCAGAGCCCATCGGCTGTCTTATCCCAGTTGTATTTCTGCCTTTGTATTTTACCTCTTTCAATCAGTTCATTTCTGAGATCCTCATTTCTTACGACAGACAGCATTTGTTCGGTAATAGCACTGACATTAAATGGATCGGCATACAAAGCTGCATCACCGGCCACTTCAGGTAATGAAGTAACATTTGATGCAATGACCGGCGTATTGCAGTACATGGCTTCAACGACAGGGATACCAAATCCCTCAAACAGTGGTATAAAAGTCAATGCAACAGCCGCCCCCATTAACATTCGAAGATTCTCCGGATCAAGTCTGCCTGTAAATATCACTTCTTCTTTAAAATTCATGCGATACAAAGCCTTTTCAATTTCACCGGTCATAAAAATTTTTTCACCGACAATTACCAATTTAAAATCCGCATTAATTTTTTGCCTGAACTGGTCAAATGCCAAAAGAAGGCGTGGAATATTTTTCCTCGGATGAAGCGATCCGACGAATATAAAATAAGGTTTATTTCCGGTGAATTCCTGACGGGTTTTCGATATCTCTTCCTGTGATAAAGGCTTAAAAACAGGATTGGCACCATTGTAAACGACATTAACTTTTTCCCGGGGAACATTATAACTGCTGCATATATCCTGTTTTGAATATTCAGAAACAGTTACGATGATATCAGCTTTATCCGCAAAGAGCGGGAAAAAACGACGATAATAAATCCGTGATATATAGGGGAGATCTTCCGGGCGGTGGTGGAAATTTATATCATGGATGACCGCAAGAGAAGGGATATCTGCTCTGAGTGAAAGATAACCATCAGGGCTGAGGAAAACATCGGCAGCGTACTTCTTCAGAGCCGTGGTCACTGAATATTCAAACCATGCATACCAGAGAAAGGGATGCCTGGCAGGAGGTGAAATGGAAACAGGCCTGATATTATCTGAAAAAATAAACTCATGATGCCAGGGTCTGTCGAAAAGGAAAATAAATTCATGCTCTTGATGATTCCTGGTGATACGTTTCAGGGTTTCATATGTGAACCAGCCAATACCATCAAGTTTCCCGGGCAGCAATAAACGCGTATTTACGGCAATCCTCATAATAATAACCGGTTCAGATCGTTATTCCTAAATAATTAGGAATGAACTTATTACATTTAGGAGTTATTACCAAGAAAAAGATCATTATTTTCAAAACATTTTATTAACAATTAACGCATTGAGCGATTGAAAAAACTAAGTACTTGAATCATAGATATTTTTGTAGAGCCGCGCCGCGACACGGCTCTACAAATTCCAAATTATCAAAATCGTTGATTCAATCCCACAACGCATAAACAATTATTTACTTTATTATCTTCACATTTCATAGTATATAATTTTAAGGTCACAGAGAACCACAGAGAAATTGAGAGAGCTACAGAAGTCACACTTTGTGTTTCTCCTTGATCTCTGTGGACCTCTGTGACCAAAATATGCTCCAATTTTGAAGAGAAAATTCATCACCAATCTTGCGCTGGTTATTTTCCTTAACCTGCTGGTTAAACCCTTCTGGATATTTGGAATCGACAGGTCTGTTCAGAACGTGGTCGGCGCGGATCAATACGGATTTTACTTTTCCTTATTCAGTTTTTCCCTGTTATTAAATATCTTTCTGGATGTCGGTATTACCAATTTTAATAACCGGGCCATTGCCAGAGAACCGGATCTGCTGAGTGAATATTTCTCCAACATTGTTGTTCTTAAATTTTTACTTGCCCTGTTGTATGCGGTTATTTGCATCGCAGGAGGTCTGATCATCGGTTATACTGCCGACCAGTTTGTCATGCTTGTATTTCTTATCATCAATCAGTTTCTTGCTTCCTTCCTGTTATATCTCAGGTCCAATATCAGCGGGCTGCACTATTTCAGGACCGACAGCATGATATCAGTACTGGACAGAGCACTTGTGATTGTCATTTGCGGAGTGCTTTTATGGGGTGACATTACAGACCAACCATTCAGGATTGAATGGTTGGTCTATTCCCAGACCATTGCATATTTACTGGCAGTTGTGGTTGCATTTATGGTGGTATGGTCAAAATCGAAATATCTTCGTCCGGTACTGGATTTTCAGTATCTGACTAAAATTCTTAGACAAAGTTACCCATTTGCACTGCTGATCCTGTTGATGTCATTTTACAACAGGATCGATTCTGTTATGCTTGAGCGGTTGCTGCCGGATGGGAAAATGCAGGCAGGAATCTATGCACAGTCATTCCGTATCCTTGATGCTGCGGCGATGTTTGCCTTTCTTTTCGCCGGACTGCTGTTACCTATATTTTCAAGGATGATTGGCCAGAAGCAGCCTGTTAATGAAATGTTGCAGTTATCGTTCAGCCTGATATTTATACCTGCTGTTACACTGGCTGTACTGGCCTGTTTCTTTCCTAAAGAGATCATGGCATGGATGTACCATGAACATATTCAGGATTCTTCAAGGATTTTCCCTCTGTTAATGTTGGGCTTTATTTCAATATCAACGACATATATTTTCGGCACCTTGCTGACAGCAGGCGGGAACCTGAAGGCGTTAAATATTCTTGCTGCAAGCGCCCTGGCGATGAATGTACTGTTTAATTTACTGTTGATACCCCGTTACCAGGCCTTCGGGGCAGCCTTATCCAGCCTGTTCACCCAGACTTATATGGCCGTAACACAGGTAATCGTTGCTGCCATAAAATTCCGGTTTAGCATGAACTGGATACTTTTAGCCAGGCTCGTTATTTATGTAGTAGCTATTATGATAATTGGTTGGTTATCACATAACTACTTCCGGAATTGGTATTTGGGAGCGGTTGTGATAATAGTTATGGCTATACTGAGTGCATTGATAATGAGGCTGTTGAGCTTAAGGGATCTTTACAGGATATGGTTCCCGGTTCCTGGTTCCCGGTTCCCGGTTTGAGTGTGTTAGGGGTATGAGTTTGTCAACTGCATTCAGGGCAATGAATGTGTCCGGTTGGAAGCCGGACTTGACTGATTCACCCGCAAGGTTCTGGAATGTGTCCGGTTGGAAACCGAACTTGACTGATTCACCCGCAACATTCTGGAATGTGTCCGGCAGGTAACCGGACTTTTCTCAAACTCACAACTCACGATTGCTCGCTCCCACAAGGCCACAGACTCAATCCGCTCGCGAATATTTGCTGTGCAAATATTTCACGACTCACGGCTTCTGTTTCCCGGCCAGTTGACCGCAGGCTGCATCAATATCTGCTCCACGGCTTTTACGTAAATTAACAATCAGGTTTTTTGATTCCAGAAATTTCATGAAATCGTTTGTTTTATCCGGGTTACTTCTTTTAAAAGGGCTTCCCTCAACTTCATTGTATTCGATAAGATTGATTTTACATGGAGAAATCTTGCAGAACTCTGCCAGTTCCCTGGCATCGCTGATATTGTCGTTAAAATCACGAAGTAAAAGATATTCATAAGTTATACGGGAGCCGGTTTTTTTATAAAAATATTTTACTGCATCAGCAATTTCGGGAACCGGATTCGATTTGGCTACAGGCATGATCAGTTCACGTTTCTTATTATTAGCCGTATGAAGTGAGATTGCAAGTTGAACAGGAAGGTTTTCATTTGCGATCTTTTTAATGGATTTTATTATTCCAACCGTAGACAGGGTGATTCTTCTTGGAGAGTAACCAAGACCTTTCTCCGATATGATCATATTGATTGCATGCAAAACATTTTCATAATTCAATAATGGTTCACCCATACCCATCAGAACAATATTGCTCAATTTATTTTCAGATATTTCATGTGCTGATTTTTCAATTCCGGCGACCTGATCGAAAATCTCTCCTGATGTAAGGTCACGTTTAAATCCCATTTTTCCTGTAGCACAAAAAGAACAATTCAGAGCACAGCCGGACTGAGTTGAAATACAGGCGGTTATCCGGTTGCCTGATGGAATAAGGACTCCTTCAATGATATGATCATCGAGACTTTTAAAACCGATTTTGCGCGTTCCATCTTTGCTCAGTTGAACAATATCTGTTTTGAGATGGGGAAGCAGAAAATCCTCTTTCATTTTTATCCGCAGGCTCAACGGCAAAGTTGTCATCTGGTCAATGTCAGTAACTTTCTTTTTCCAGAGCCATTCGTAAACCTGTGCAGCCCGGTATTTTGGTTCATTAAGAAGGGAGAGATATTCTTCTATTTCGGATAGGGTAAGGTTCCTGATGTCTTTCATAGATTGTTTCTGTGGATTCAATTTGGTTCAAAGGTAATAATAGATGAGGAAAATAATTTACAGGAACTTTATCGCATCTGAGATTTGTTACAGAAATCCTATTCACACTCTGTTCCCCGGACTCACCCCTCCGGGAGCTGTTTAAAAAGTCTTTAAAGGCTTCTCGCAAATAAGCGCAGATTGATCCGCAGATTTTCGCAGAGTTCTAATTTTCAGCTTATTATATCTGCGTTAATCTGCGAGAAATAAAAATAAAAGAACTTTTTAAACATCCCCAATCAAAAGGGGGGTGAGTCTGTAATGTTCACCACTTAAATTACCCGGCGAACTTAATAAAATCCATTTTCTATCGTTGCTGCATAATCACTTTGATGAAGAATTATGCAAAAGCTATAATCTGAGTTGATTATTAATTCTCTTTCCATTCTGAATAATTGTTTTATAACATAACAAAGTGAATTTTCTGCAGTCATTTTTTGAAAACATGTAATATTCAGTTAATATTGTATCCTTCATGTATTTTATTAATTTAATAATTAGCCTGTTGTTCAATTTGATCGAAGATATTAAATGAGTTATTTTATTCCCGTGATCTCCGGCACGTTTAGAAAATGGGATAATGATTCTCACTGATATCGGGTTATCTTACAGCATAATGGGTTCAGCAAATAATTAAAAATTATGAAAAGAATATTTATTCTCATTATCTCTGTTCTTTTTGTCTTTAGTTCCTCACTGAAAGCAGACGAGGGAATGTGGGTTCTTACCCTGCTTGAGAAGCTTAATATCGGCACCATGACCGAAATGGGCCTTCAGCTTACAGCAGAAGATATTTACAGTGTAAATCATTCCAGCCTGAAAGACGCCGTAGTCATTTTCGGAGGTGGCTGCACCGCAGAAATTGTATCCGATAAAGGACTTGTATTAACAAACCACCATTGTGGTTATGGCCTGATACAGTCTCACAGTACAACGGAACATGATTACCTGGAGGACGGGTTCTGGGCAAAAAGCCTTGCTGAAGAACTTCCCAATCCAAGGTTATCGGTAACTTTTCTAATCAGGATCGAGGATGTTACAGACGAAGTAAAAGAAATATTAGACAATCTTGAAGGACAGGAAAGGCAGGAGAAATTTCGTGAAGTCGGTGAAAAGATCTCTTCCCGGGTGACGGAAGGGACGCATTATACTGCTTCCGTGAGGCCTTTTTTTGGAGGCAATCAGTTTTTTGTACTGGTTTATGAGGTATACCGGGATGTAAGGTTTGTGGGAGCCCCGCCTTCTTCCATAGGCAAATTCGGACACGATACTGATAACTGGATGTGGCCGAGGCATACCGGGGATTTCAGTGTGTTCAGGGTGTATATGTCACCTGATGGAGAACCGGCTGAGTATTCCCCCGATAATGTTCCTTTAAAACCCAAACATTATCTGCCGATATCGATCAAGGGTTTTAAAAAAGGAGATTTTGCCATGGTAATGGGCTACCCGGGAGGTACTCAGCGCTATTGGACTTCATATGAAATAGATGAAGTCCTTAAAATTGAACATCCTAACAGGATCAAAATACGGGGAGCCAGACAGGAGATTATGTGGGCAGATATGATGGCCGATGAAAAAGTGAGGATCCAGTACGCATCTAAATATTCAGGATCAAGCAACTACTGGAAGAATTCAATAGGTCAGAGCCAGAGCCTGGAGCGATTAAAGATCAAGGAGAAAAAGCAAAAACAGGAACAGGAATTCATGGATTGGGTCAATGCTGATCCGGCAAGGAAAGGCAAATATGGCGATGCACTGGAACTGATCGAAACAGCAGTTGAAGCGAGGGCAAGCCAATCGAATGTTATTCAGTATATGCAGGAATGTTTGCTCAGGGGTAGTGAAATTATATCTTTTGCCACACAGGCACAATCTCTTTATGAAGCCCTCGGGAATGATGACTGGGAAAAAATAACTGATGCAGGCAACAGGTTAAGCCGGGCTGCTGAAAGGTTTTTCCCCGACTATAATGCACCAACCGACCGAAAAGTTGTAAAAGTCATGCTGAAAATGTTCATGGAAGATATTAAGCCGGAATTTCAGCCTGACTATTTAAAACAGGTCAATGTAAAATATAAAGGCAACTATGATAAATTTGTCGATATGATGTTTGACAAGTCTGTTTTTGCAGATGAAACCAGGTTAAAATCTTTCCTTGATAATCCAAGTAAAAAGGTTCTGGATAAGGATCCGGCATTTCAGGCTGCGCTTTCCATCAATTCGGAATACCGGGAATTGCAGGCACAGGTTATTCCTTTCGCCATGCAGCTTGCACAGGGCAGCAGAAAATATATTGCCGGAACAATGGAGATGCATCCTGAAAAAACATTTTATCCCGATGCTAATTTTACCATGCGGCTCACATATGGTAAAGTGGGCGATTATTATCCGAGGGATGCTGTTCATTACAGTCACTTTACCACCCTGGCCGGTGTAATGGAGAAAGAAGATCCTGACAACTATGAATTTATTGTCGATCCAAAGCTAAAAGAGCTGTTCAGGAATAAAGATTACGGCAGATACGGGGAAAATGGAAAAATGATCGTATGTTTCACTACCGACAATGATATTACAGGAGGCAATTCCGGGAGTCCTGTTATGAACGGCAACGGTGAACTGCTCGGCCTTGCATTCGACGGTAACTGGGAAGCCATGAGCGGGGATATTGTCTTTGAACCGGAACTTCAAAAATGTATATGTGTTGACATACGTTATGTTCTTTTCGTCATGGACAAATTCGCAGGGGCCACAAATCTGATTGATGAAATGACAATTGTGGAATAGCAATAGCAGCTTTATGAAAAAATCCTTGATATATTTTCTTATAGCAGCCTTCTTCGGTCTGTCCGATATAAGGGCTGATGAGGGTATGTGGCTCTTACCGTTGCTGGAGGAGCTGAATATTTCCATCATGCAGGAAATGGGACTGAAGCTTGATGCCGGCCAGATTTATAATATCAATACCTCGAGCCTTAAAGATGCCATTGGTGCGCTGGATTATGGATCCTGCACTGCTGAACTGATTTCTCCTGACGGGCTCCTGCTAACCAATCACCATTGCGGCTTTGATGAAATCCAATATCACAGCACTGTTGAACATGATTACCTGACAAACGGTTTCTGGGCTGCAACGCGTGATAAAGAACTTTCCAATCCCGGGAAAACCATTTCTTTTCTGATCAGGATGGAGGATATTTCAGCAGTGATGAATGTCCGCCTCAATGACCAGATGAGTGAAGCTGAGCGTCAGCAAATTATTTCTGAAATGAGTGATTCGATAGAAAAAAAAGCCATTGAAGGGACTCATTACGAAGCCCATGTGGAACAATTTTTCGGCGGGAATAATTTTTATCTAGTCATAACTGAAACCTTTCTTGACGTCCGTCTGGTAGGTGCTCCACCTGAATCTATCGGGAAATTTGGTCACGATACCGATAATTGGGTTTGGCCGAGGCACACAGGCGACTTTTCGTTATTCAGGGTTTATACCGGGCCTGATGGTAAACCGGCTGAATATGCCCCTGAAAATATTCCATTGAAACCAAGGAATTTTCTAACCATATCACTGAAGGGGCTTGAGAAGGATGATTTTACTATGGTCATAGGGTATCCGGGGACTACAAACCGTTACATGACTTCCTGGGAGATTGAGCAGGTCAGTGAAATTGATAATCCGAACCGTGTCCTGATCAGAGGCCTCAGGCAGGATTTAATGATGGAAGATATGTTATCAAGCCCTGAAATCAGAATAAAATATGCTTCAAAGTACTCCACATCGAGTAATTACTGGAAATATTCCATTGGTCAGAACAGGGGAATTAAAAATCTTGATCTGATCAACAGAAAGAGGCAACTCGAAAACCAATTCCTTGAATGGGCAAAAGCCAATCCTGAAAGGGAAGAGCGGTACGGACAATCATTTGATTTTATTAAAAATGCTGTTATTAACGGCCGGGATTTTCATCATGCCGAGCAATATATCATTGAAGCACTGATCAGCGGAATTGAATTTGTAAACTTTTCCGCGTCATTTTTTCAATTGTTTATGACATTGCTGGAATATCCGGATGATCCTCAAGCCATTGGCGAAGTGATTGAAAGTATGCGCAGGGATATCGATGATTATTTCAAGGATTATAATGCAGAGACGGATAAAAAAATTACATTGTCTATGCTGAAGCTGATGTCTGAAAATGTCAGACAGGAATTCCATCCTGATTTTTTTGCCGTAATCAGTATTAAATATAAAGGTGACTTTGAGAAATTCGTGGGAAAAATATTTAATAAGTCAATGTTTGTCGACAAGGATAAGTTGAATAAATTTCTTGAATCTCCTGATATCAGGACTCTTCAAAAGGATCCGGCGTTTGGTGTGGCATTATCTGTTTACAGAAAATATTTTGAAATAGATGACCAGTATAAGCCATACCAGGAAATGCTTGACAGGGGTCACAGGCTTTTCATAGCCGGACTTACAGAAATGCAGGAAGACCGGAAGTTTTATCCTGATGCCAATTCAACCATGCGTCTCAGTTATGGACATGTTGGCGATTATCAGGCAAGGGATGCCGTGCATTATGATTATCTTACGACACTTAAAGGAGTAATGGAAAAAGAAGATCCGGATAATCCGGAATTTATCGTTGATGAGCACCTTAAAAAATTATTTCAGTTAAAAGATTACGGCAGGTATGGTATTGATGGTGTTATGCCTGTATGTTTCACGACCAATAATGATATTACCGGCGGCAATTCCGGCAGCCCGGTGATGAATGCAAGTGGTGAATTAATTGGTGTGGCTTTTGATGGCAACTGGGAAGCAATGAGCAGTGATCTGGCCTTTGAACCTCAACTGCAGAAGTGTATCAATGTGGATATCCGTTATGTTTTATTTATCATTGATAAATTTGCCGGAGCAACACATTTAATCGGAGAAATGCATATCGTGGAATAATAATATAATCCGTTTGTCAAAATCAGGGTCGAAATTCGACCCTTTTTTTTTATCTTAAACACTTTAATTGTGACGTTGCAGATGGCGAAAGAGGGAAAGAGGATCGAGATATATACTGATGGGGCAGCCAGGGGTAATCCAGGCCCCGGAGGATATGGGATCGTAATGAAGTATGGCAGTTACCGGAAAGATATTTCCCAGGGATACAGATTAACTACCAATAACAGGATGGAGCTCCTCGCGGTAATTGTTGCACTTGAACAGCTAAGGTATAAAGACAGTGATGTTGTGGTTTATTCAGACTCAAGATATGTCTGTGAAGCTGTAAATAAGGGTTGGGTTTTTGATTGGGAAAAAAAAGGATTTAAAAAGAAGAAAAATCCTGATCTCTGGAAGAAGTTCCTGATGCAATACCGAAAACACAGGATTGAATTTATCTGGATCAAGGGCCATTCAAATCATCCCGACAATGATCATTGTGACCGGCTTGCTGTAGCTGCCACTCAACAGGATAAACTCCCGGAGGATGAAGGTTATTTGGAAGATAACAAATTGTTCTGAAGATATTTCATTACATAATAGATTAAAAGACATGGGTTCACATTCAACAATTATTGATTTTAAAGGAGCACTGACATTCAAGGCAATAGGACAACTGATCAATGAATTGAATAAAAAAAGAAAACAGTTTGATATTGAAACGGGGATATTTAAAAAACTGACCTCTCTTCTTATAGAAATTCTGGAGAATATTCTAAAATATTCTGATCATTACGATGGCTTTATTGAAGATAATCCTGTCTTTGAACCTGAGTTTCATTTATCCCGCAACACCAATTCCTATATCATCAGGGCAATTAATCCTATTAAACATCAGGACATATCCCGGGTAAAACGAAAAATTGATTTGATCAACAACCTTAATCAGGATGAAATGCGTATCTTGTACCGCGAAACTTTAACAAACGGTGAGTTTACAGAAAAAGGAGGTGCAGGCCTTGGTTTTTTTGAGATGGTTAAAATTAGCGGGCGACCTATTCAATACAACTTTAGGAGCCTTTCTGATGGTTTTTCGAATTTTGAATTATTATTATATTTAGATAATAACTGATACTGATGGAGAATCTCAGGATTGAAGCAACAGATTTTACCCCGGAAGTGGATTTTAATATCGAATCATTAACTTTTCGTCTTATTGGCGTGTCCAGACCTGAAGATGTTCGCGATTTTTATGATCAGATCATCGATTGGCTTACAGAGCTGGGAGATCATTTTTTAAAAATAAATCCCGCAGATCGCGGATTAAATAAAATATGGATGGAATTTCGGCTGTCCTACTTTAATTCTGCTTCATCAAAACTCATCATAGAAATCCTGAATCACCTGAAAAAATTTAAAGCTCATGGAATTGATCTTGAAATTAACTGGTATTATGATGAAGGTGATGAGCAGATGCGTGATGACGGAGAAGAATTGGCAGAAGCCTGTGATCTTGAATTTTTTTATTATAAGCTTTCCTGATAGTAAGAACAGGAAAACCTGTTCATTCCTAACACATTAGACATTGTCCTGAATCGTACATTAGTGTGCAAAACCGGACACCTGAAATGACCTGGTACAGGTTATCATATTTCAATTATTCAACAGTTAATTAATCAGTTATCTAATGTGGCACAATATATGAGACCTGACTAAGAAATGGGGTTTGGGGATGTTCAGTAATTATGTTAAAATAGCCATCCGTACTTTTATCAGGTACAGGGTCTTCAGCCTGATTAATATATTTGGTCTTGCCTTTGGAATTGCCATAAGTATCCTTATTTATATTTTAGTAAAGCAGGAGTTAAGTTATGACAGGTATCACACTTATCATAACCGCATCTACCGTGTTAATGCCAGGGCAGAAGCCTTTGAGCATAATTACAACAGTGCCCTGACTCCCTACAACTTATCCCCTGTGATGAAGCAGGAGATCCCGGAAGTTGAAGAAACGGCAAGGGTACTGATTGGAAGTCATAAGAAAGTAAGTTATCAGGATATCCATTTCTCCGCAAAAAGATTTTATTATACTGACCAGTCGATTTTTAAAATATTAAGTATTCCGGTTGTCCGTGGTGATCAGGATCATCTGCTGACAGATGCTTACACAATTGTGATCACTGAGGAGACTGCCGGGAGATATTTTGGAAATGAAGATCCGCTTGGAAAGATCCTTTATCTTGATAATGGCTGGAAGTTCAAAGTGACCGGAGTATGTAAAAATATACCGGAAAATACGCACCTGCATTTTGATTTTCTTGCCAGTCTGGAAGATATATTAAACGGAAAGGAAGCCGATGACTGGGGCAAATGGGCTGTGGCAACTTATGTACTTTTGAAGGAAGGGTCAAAGCCAGACCAGATAAAAGATAACCTGGCAGCAATTACGGACAGGTATATTGTACCGGAAGTAAACCGGTTTTTTTCTTCAGAAATTATATCCGGGACAAGTAAAGATTTTTTTGAATTATACCTTCAGCCCATAACGGATATTCATTTTACTACAGATATTACAGGACAATTCGAAGCTGGCAGGCAGAAAGTTTATCTGTACATCTTTTCTCTTCTGGCGGCGATCATCCTCTTCATTGCATGTGTGAACTATATGAACCTTTCCACCGCACGTCTTTCTACGCGGGTAAGGGAAGTAGCTCTCAGAAAAATAGTTGGAGCTACACGCCGGCAGATGATTCTTCAATTTTTATCAGAATCGGTTTTTTTCAGCATACTTGCAACATTTATAGCACTTGTATTCATTGAGTTGATCCTGAAGCCATTTAATCTCCTGTCAGGATTTAACCTTGAGAAGGAAATCTTTCGTATTTGGTTCCTGGTTCCTGTTTTGTTAGCAGGTGCCATCGTTGTGGGCATCTTTTCAGGGAGTTATCCATCAGTGTACCTTTCAGGGTTCCGGGTTATTAATATTATGAAAGGTAAGAACTTCACAGGTACCGGAGGCGCACGTTTCAGGGGTATCCTTGTCCTTTCGCAGTTCACCCTGTCAATTGCCCTGATCATTTCCAGTCTGATCATTTACAACCAGGTCAGGTACCTACAGGGGAAAAACCTTGGTTTTAATAAAAACAACGTGGTGGTCATCCAGCGTGCATATGCTTTAATGAAAGATAAAGAGAAATTCAAAGAGCTTCTGATAAAAAATCCCAATATTATTAATGCTTCTGTAACGTATTCATTGCCGGGTGAATACCAGGAAGAAATACCATTTTGGGTAGGCAAGGAAGAGGAAAAGAAGGTCAAGTATCTTTCATATATGATGGCAGATGCTGATTATGTTAAAACAATGCAAATGCACCTCCTGGCAGGGAAGGACTTTGATGAGAACAATCATCCAAAAGAGCACCTGATGATCATCAATGAGTCTGCCGCAAGAGAATTATTACTGAAAAAACCTGTTGGTTCGGAAATCAAACCGGTTGGCACACTGGATAAGGAAGCCAGGTATACCGTTATTGGTGTTGTGCAGGA
Organism: uncultured Bacteroides sp.; assembly: GCA_964599785.1. Classification (GTDB taxonomy): domain Bacteria; phylum Bacteroidota; class Bacteroidia; order Bacteroidales; family SM23-62; genus LJUQ01. The sequence continues at coordinate 14,193 of CAZRHW010000003.1, forward strand.
TTATCATTTTGAATCTCTCCATAAGGAAATAAAGCCGATGGTGCTTGCACTTCTGGATCCCGGCATGCATATTCAGAACATGGTTGTTCGCCTGAATGGTAAAGATATTCCAGGAACAATCGAATATATCGGGAAGGCCTGGAAGAAGATTACCGGGAGCGAACCATTTGATTATTTTTTCCTTGATAAGGATCTGGATATAATGTATAAGGAGGAGGAGAGAACAGCAGGGATTTTTGGATTATTTTCCATTCTGGCAATTTTCATTGCGTCCCTCGGACTTTTCGGGCTCGCGGCTCACACAGCCGAACTGAGGACCAGGGAAATTGGGATCCGGAAGGCTATGGGGGCATCTATCCAGAGAATTGTATTCATGCTTTTTCTGCAATTCACACGCTGGGTATTCTGGGCTATTCTGATCGCCTTCCCGCTTTCGTACTTTGTGATGAAGATATGGTTGGGCAGATTCGCATACCACATCAATATCGAGGGGTGGTTCTTTATCCCGGCTGCTATCCTGGCAATCATTGTGGCATTTATCACAGTTAGTTTTCAATCAGTTAAATCTGCCAAGGCCAGCCCGATCCAGGCTTTACAGTATGAATAACAGGATTTTTACATAGCCGCGCCATGGTGGCGCGCCTATGAATTTATATTCAAACCATCTTCTCCGGTTTATGATAAGATATTTAATTAGTGACTTTATCAATTCTCTGTATAAAAAAACCCTGTAATTGAAAATACTATCATTAATTTCGTAACAATTTGAATAATTAAGCGTCAAATAAATAAATCTCTAGAAATTATTCCATGTTTAAAAACTTCTTTAAAGTTGCCTTCCGCAACATTATCCGGCAAAGGATATATGCCTTGATCAATATCGGAGGATTAGCGGTTGGGATTGCCTGCAGTATCCTTATCACAGCATTTATTCTGTATGAATTAAGTTATGATAAGTTTCATGAAAAGGGTGACAGGATTTTACGTCTGTATTTAAAAGGTAAAATCGGGGATCAGGAATTGCTCAGTGCATGGACCGCCGTGCCAACTGCTGCCGCTTTCATCGATGAATTTCCGGAGGTAATTGACGCCACAAGGGTTGAAGAGTGGGACAATATGCTGATTCGTTATGAAGACAAAACATTTCTTGAGGATAAATTCCTGTGGGCCGATTCGTCATTCTTTAATATATTCTCCTTTAAACTGATTCAGGGAGATCCATCCAGGGTGCTGAATGAACCAAGAACGATCGTTATTTCCGATGAAATGGCAAAAAAATATTTTGGAGGAGACGATCCTGTTGACAAAGTCCTGAAAATATTTTCGGATACCTCACATTATCGTGTAACGGGTGTTTTTCAAAAAGTTCCCGGGAACAGTCACATAGATTTTGATTTTGTTGCATCCTATTCAAGTCTTGATAAAGCCAACAATACTGAATGGACCAGTAATAATGTTTGTACATATATTTTGCTGGCTGAAGATACCGACTGGCAGGAGCTGGAATTAAAAATTCCCGAGGTTGTTCTCAAATATGTGGGTCCGGAAATACAACAATACGTCGGTGTTTCATTCGAGGAATGGGAAGCTGGCGGCAACAGTTATGGACTGGCTCTGCAACCCTTAAAGGATATTCACCTGAATTCAGAGATCGAGCAGCCATTTAAACCATCCAATGACAAAAGATATATTTACATATTTTCAGTCATTGCGGTTTTTTTAATTATCATAGCATGTATTAATTTTATGAACCTTGCCACTGCCCGATCAGCCGGCAGATCAAGAGAGGTTGGCATGCGCAAGGTGGTTGGTTCAGATAAAAACCTTCTGATCCGGCAATTTCTGCTCGAATCTTTTTTTCTGACCTTTCTTGCCCTTCTTATCGGAATCCTGATCGTGGAGATATTATTACCATACTTTAATAATCTTATTAACCTGGATTTGCACATTGATTACTTTGGCAAATGGTATGTAATACCCGGCTTGGTGATGCTTGGTTTTATCGTCGGTCTTATGGCCGGAAGTTATCCGGCATTTTTCCTGGCATCCTTCAAACCTGTCGCTGTGCTTACAGGAAAGCTTGAAGCCGGTACAAAAAGTGGGCTTCTCAGGAGCATACTTGTTATCATCCAGTTTGCGATATCAGTTTTCATAATACTGGGAACCGTGGTTATCTATCAGCAATTAGATTTCATGCTCAATAAGGATCTGGGTTTTGATAAGGACCAGATATTGGTAATACAGCGCTTTGGGGAAGTCGGAAGGGATCATGTAGAGGCTTTCAAACAGGAAATTTCCAGGATTCCGGGAGTTATGGCATCCACTTCCTCCACCTCTATCCCGGGGTACCCGAATAATTTTAATGCACATTTCATTGAAGGAAGAACATCTGACCAGACCTATCTGTTACAGGTAAACTATTGTGATTACGATTTTGCAAACACATACGGATTAAAGTTTGTGACGGGCAGGTTTCTTTCCAGGGAAATTGCATCAGACAGCACGGCTGCGGTCATTAACCATACGGCTGTGAGGGACTTTAATCTTGAAGATCCTTTGAGTAACCGGTTTATAAGACCGGGAGATACTCCGGAGGGAAGGATCTTTCAACAGGTGGTTGGGGTAGTTGAGGATTTCCATTTTGAATCCCTGCATTCTGTCATCAGGCCCTATATTTTCGTTCTGCGTCCGGCCGACTGGGGATGGATACCTTATTTATCCATCAGGTTTGATCCTGCTAATGTGAATAAGGTTATCAGGGAGGTAAAAAATGTATGGGAAGAATACACCAATCACCAGCCATTTGAATACTTTTTTATTGATGATGATTTTGCCGACCGATATGCAGAAGAGCAACGAACCCGTCTTATCTTTGTAATTTTTTCAGTACTGGCCGTCTTTATTGCTTCTCTTGGTTTATTCGGCCTGGTTGCATTTACGGCAGAACAGCGCACTAAAGAGATCGGTATAAGGAAAGTTATGGGTGCCTCCGTTTTCAGGATTATTACCCTGATCAGCCGGGAAACACTAATCTTTCTTGGAATAGCAACAATTATTGCATGGCCGCTGGGATGGTATTTTACACGATCGTGGCTGAACGGATTTGCTTACAGGATTGATCTGACCGTTATACCATTCCTTCTATCATTCATACTGGCTATTATGATTGCCTTGATTACTGTTAGTTTCCAGGCCCTTTCTTCAGCTATGAAAAATCCGGCAGAATCATTAAGGTATGAATAATTAACACTCACCGGGTGACTGCCAGTTATCCGGTGAGTAAGAAATCAGAGCTCCGATAAATATTTTTTTGCATTTTTCAGGTCACCGGGTGTATCGATACTGATTGATTCTATATCAGTTAACCGTACCTTTATTTTGTAACCATTTTCCAGCCAGCGGTTCTGTTCCAGGGATTCGGCTAACTCAAAGGATGATTGCGGCAATTCTGTAATTTCCTGTAATATTCTGTACCTGAAGGCATATATCCCGATATGTTTAAGAAACTGATGATGGCGCGACCAGGCGGAACGGTCAGTTTTCCTGAGGTAAGGTATTGGAGACCGGCTGAAGTACATCGCAAAGTCTTCATGGTTCTTGATTACCTTAACAATATTGGAACTAAAGATATCATCATTTGATCTTATCGGATTAGCGAGTGTGGCAATATCCACATGTGGATCATCAAAACATTTCATCAACAATTTTATCTGCTCTTCCCTGATAAAAGGTTCATCACCCTGTACATTGATGATGATATCCACAGGATTCCCTGATTTGCTGTATAAACGTGCAGCTTCAGCACACCTGTCTGTGCCGCTTTTATGACCCCGGTCGGTCATCAGCACATACCCGCCTGATTCCTTCACGACCGTTTCTATACGTTGATCGTCAGTTGCGACAATAACATCATCGAGTACTTTTTTTACCTGGTTATAGACACGGATGATTAAAGGTTTACCACCCAGATCAGCCAGGGATTTGCCCGGGAAACGACTGGATTCGTATCGGGACGGTATAATTCCGATAAATTTCATGGTAATATTAATTTTGAAATGGTACCAATTTAGTAAAAATCCCATAAAATTGTAATTTTGTCATACTTTTTCAGGAAGAAATGTCAGAAATGGAAAATCAGACAGTTAAACAAAGATTTGGTATAATAGGGAATCATCCTGTATTAAACAGGGCCATTGATATTGCGATCAATGTTGCACCTACTGATCTTTCAGTATTAATATCGGGAGAGAGTGGGACAGGCAAGGAATTTTTCCCACAGATCATACACCAGTTTAGTGCACGGAAGCATGGAGCGTACATTGCTGTAAACTGTGGTGCCATACCTGAGGGCACCATTGATTCCGAATTATTCGGACATGAAAAGGGCTCATTTACGGGTGCACATGAAAGCCGGAAGGGTTATTTTGAAGTAGCGAATGGGGGAACGATTTTCCTTGATGAGGTATCCGAACTACCTTTATCGACACAGGTCAGGCTACTCAGAGTTCTTGAAGCAGGTGAGTTTATCAGGGTTGGATCCTCAAAGGTTCAAAAGACCGATGTCAGGGTTATTGCTGCAACGAATATTGATATTCTCCATGCTATACAACAAAACAAATTCCGGGAGGACCTCTATTACCGCCTTAACACAGTTCCTATAAACATTCCTGCCTTGCGGGAAAGGAAAGAAGATATACATCTGCTTTTCAGGAAGTTCGCAGTCGATTTTGCTGAAAAAAGCAGAATGCCTGCCATAACTCTGACTGATGTTGCCAGAACAATCCTTGAAAACTATCGTTGGCCCGGGAATATCAGGCAACTTAAAAATATTACTGAACAAATGTCGGTAATTGAACAGGTACGGGAAATCGATGAACATATTCTGTCAAAATATCTTCCTGACTATCAGCCTGTAAAGCTTCCAATGATATATGAAAGGGCCATTGATGAACAAACATTCAATACCGAAAGAGAGATCCTTTACAAAATACTGTTTGATATGAAGAATGATCTGAATGATCTGAAAAGTCTTGTGGCTGAGATCATGAAGAAGGGTGTTGAAAGCAGCGAGGTACATCAGAATCATGCACAAACCATTCAACGGCTCTACGAGGAGGCTGAAATAAATGAACATGTTCCACAACCCCATAATATAAGTATAAAAAGGACGGATAGTTCTGATATACAGGATACGGAAGAAATTATCGAAGAATCGCTTTCACTTGAAGAGAAAGAGAAAGAGCTAATTAACAAAGCACTTGAGAAACATCATGGGAAACGGAAATATGCCGCCGAAGAATTAGGTATATCTGAACGCACACTGTACCGGAAGATTAAAGAATATAATTTAGACCTTTGATCTGACCAAATACAATACTATATTCATAAACTCGTTATTTTTGTGCTATCATTAGAATAAGATGTCTCTATTCAGGTTATTTTTTATATACATACTCCTGGCTTTCTCTGCATATTCCTGCAGGATTTATTCCTTTTCAGGAGCCAATACTGGTAATTTGAATACTGTATCCGTACAATATTTCCAGGATCGGTCAAACCTGGCTCCGCCTAATCTTGCCCAAACCTTTACCGATGAATTGAAGGATTTCATCCAGAGACAATCGAGATTAGTTTTAATAAATGGTACTGCCGATGCTAATTTTGAAGGTGAGATAAGGATTTATGATGGGCAAAGACCGGTAGCAATATCCGGTGACGACCTGGCTACGCTTAACAGGTTTACCATTGCTGTGAATATAAAATATACGAATTCAAAGGATCCGGATCAGAATTTTAGTGAAACTTTTACTCAATACCAGGATTATGATAGCAGGAGCAGTTTTCAGGATGTGGAATCTGAACTGTCAGAAACGATCATCGAACAGATTGTTGAGGATATTTTTAACCGGGCTTTTGTTAACTGGTAGAAGGGGAACTCAAGATAAAAGATAAAAGATAAAAGATAAAAGATAAAAGATAAAAGATAAAAGATA
>CAZRHW010000004.1:0-19553 GCA_964599785.1 uncultured Bacteroides sp.
CACTTGGCATTGAGCCCAGCAGACCCGAAACAGGATATGGATATATCCAGGTGAATGGAGATTCAAAAACCAGGGGTCAGTCAAAGAATTTAAGGAAAGTTAAAACATTCACAGAGAAGCCGGATTATGAGCTTGCCAGGGTGTTTTATGAAAGCGGGGAATTTTACTGGAATTCAGGAATATTTTTCTGGTCTCTTTCATCGATTCTTACTGCGCTGGAGCAACACCTCCCTGATGTCTTTAATATCTTCCGCGAGGGAGAGGATCATTATTTTATGGATTCGGAAAAAGATTTTATCGGGAACGCCTATGCAGCATGTAAAAATATATCAATTGACTATGGCATTATGGAAAAGGCTGATAATGTATATGTTATAACATCGGATTTTGGATGGTCCGATCTCGGTACCTGGGGATCTCTTTATGAGCAGGTGGAAAAGGATGAGATGGATAATTCGATTACCGGGGACAGGATCATTGCTTATGATTTGCAAAATTGTCTGGTTAATGTGCCTGCGGATAAACTGGTCATACTTCAGGGATTGAAGGATTATATTATTGTTGAGTCGGAGGGAATATTGCTTGTGTGTAAAATGGAAGATGAACAGAAAATAAAGAACTTTGTGAATGATGTTAAAATAAAATTCGGGGATGACTTTATATAAAAAAAGCTCCCATCGGGGAGCTTTTTTTTGAGGAATTAATCTTTAATATTCCCACAGGTCATGTTCAAACTCGAAAATGGAATGTTTTATTCTTTCTGCCTCAAACATTTTATCCAGACCAACGTTATATGAATCAACTTGTCGGTTATTAAAAACATTTGATTCTTTATATATATAACTACTGAATAGCCGTTGTTGGAAGATATCATCGAAAGAAATGGGTTGAGCATCGTTGTGCGGGTTATAGGCTTCCTGCCTTGCAAGATAGTATCTGACTTCAGGATAATATACCCAGAACAGTGGTGTTCTCCTTATATCACCAGTCATGGAAGCAATTCCAGTAAACTGATCGATTATTGTCATAGGATAAACCCTGACCGGGCAAATACCTATTATCCTTACATTGAGTGTGGAATATTTCCTGTCGAAATACCATTTCTCTTTTACAAAAAGCTGGGAAACATCTTCAAGCCGGATATCAACACTGGTGAGTTTCAAGACAGTCTGACCGGTAATGGAATCTACAACCGGTTCCCGTATTGAATCTATCTTTATGTTTCTATAGATTTCCTGGAGGCTATAAATCTGCTCAAATTCATAAGTAGGTGTCCATGGACTATAGGCATATACAGGATGTCCGGGAACTTGATTTTCAAGAACATCCAAAAAAAGTCTGACCAGGCTTCTCCTGTCACCGATGTGTGCTTCTGTGGGGAAATATAATGAATGGTTCATTTTTTCCCTGAGATTGATGCTACGCCAGACAACTTTTTCCCACATTACATCAGCTTCTCTGACGAATGGATAAGGAAGAGGATCTTTTTTCGGTATATGTTCCTTGTTATAAACCTCTTTCTTCTCAACTGTGGTTATTTGCTGGGCGGCAGTATTTGTTTGAGATAAGACGTTTATCATAAAGATCCCACCCAGGATAAAAATTATTTTTTTCATATATTTATTTTTTATTCTTATCTAACCTTAATAACAATTGTACCGATATTTCTTTGTGATCCGTCAGGACCGACTGCCATCACATCTTCAAGATATATTTTACTACCGGGATTTACACCTCTGAGCATCTCTCTTTGGGTGTTTGTAAAATTAGCTGAAGTAGATGGTTCCATCCTGGTTAAACCTCCCTGTGTGGCCGACAGGTTAAAACTGATCACGTCGAAAGTAAGTTCAAAATTGAACCAGTCGGGCATTGTAGCCTTGGGGCCAAGTTCACCGAGGATTTGACTTTTTGCCAGGGATGCTCCGGATTGAGCACCGGCAAGTGTCACATAGGGGTCGGGTACTTTTCTGACACGGAAGGGTCTTGATCCCTGTGAACGTGTAGTTCCACCTTCACGAACGGATACTGATATATCACAGTTGCCTTCCCTGGTAGGCCTGGCAATGTAACCACCTCTACTGGGTGTAATACTGCCATTGTTTGAAGAGGCTATGATCCTGTCGGCGGTTATCCCGGGCACAGAGATTTCGACAGGATTATCGACTCCAAGATAGAAGACGTTCATTTTTGTAGGAGCAACAACGAGACTGGGTGGAGCAACCTGGTATTCGTTGTGAAAAGGTTTATTTGTAAAGGTGCCATCCAGCCTCTTAAGGCTGATAATGCCTCCCCATTTCTTCCAGCCGACAGTTGAGGCTCTGACCTGATAGATACCTTTTCCTGATTGAATCGGAATGGTATCATAGTCGCGGCCCTGTTCTCCTTTCATGAAATATTCAATTTCTCCTTCATCGGTAATGGTTGAATCATATTCTCCGATATACACAATGGGTCTCTGGGTTGTATCGAATGCAGCCATGAATACATCTGCTTCATAGTAATTTCCTGTGGTGACGTGGTTAGATTGAGGAATAATCACAGGTTCAACCAAATTGAAATTAAAAGAACCGGCTTCGATTTGTGAGTAGAGATACCGGATTGCGTCGGACTCGGCATTACGTACATCACTCTGCATTTTCGACATCAGGGTGATGACAGCAATAAGGGGGAGATCTTCGAAATGTTCATCCTGCCACCTCAGTATTATCCCTTCTTTGGGGGGTGGATCATCAGTGTCGAGACTACTTTCTATCGATCCACGTGTATCAACGGCCTTCTCGTCAACAATGGAAAGCAGGTAATCCCTGTAATCTTCAATAGCCATTCTCAGATCATTGGCTTTACCATCTTTATTAGAACCGATCATAATTTCGGCAGCTACAAAAGTATCATCTTTTCCACCAATTTCGTCACCATTGACCCATTCTTCTCCTTCTGATCTGCGGATAATTTCATATTTGAGTTCCTGGAGATAATCGTGAAGGTTATTTGATCTTTTTCTCACCTCGTCGGCTTTGGCTTTCCATGGGCCTGCTTTCACAGGGTTTTCTGCGGCAGCCTTGTCAAATTCCTGGTAATAGACATCATTCTTTTGGTAAAAGTTCTGAGTTGTTTTAGTGAGGCCTTCATCTACCAGAACAAATGCTTCAAGTACTTCTCTTGATACGTTAAGGGCCAGCAGGGCCATCAGTACCAGATACATCATACCGATCATTTTTTGTCTCGGTGTTTCTTTTCCGTGAGCCATAGGATTAGGGTATCTTCGTTAATGTTATTTCCTGAACAGTGATAATTGAAATTATTTAATATTCATTGCAGCAAGCATATTCCCATAGACTGAATTCAACTCGGAAATATTTTTACTGAGCTTGCTCATTTCTTCTTTGTATTTTTGTGTTTCTTCTACAGATGATTTGAGCTGCTGCATCATCTGGCCTATGCCTTTATATACATCATCAACTCCTTTCATCTGTTCATTTGCACCCTTCAGATGCAGTTCATAAGCGGCATTTAAATCTGAAAGATTCTTATTCACGCTGGCAAGCTGATCACTGAAAGACACATTACCTTTTGAAATAGTTTCATAATCGGTCTTCATTTTTTCAGAAATCGCAGTATATGAATTGGCCAGATTAAGGCCTGATTGTGAAAATTTCTCGGCAATTTCTTTTCCTGAACTTCCTATTAATTCAGCAGTTTTATTATAAGTATTAGATAGTGAACTCACTGACGCAGCGAGATCATCTGTTGACTTACTATAGTTATCGGTTAATGTACCAACGGAATCGGCTGCTGTTTTAACATTTGCAAGGTATTCCCGTGTGGCAACTGATGCCTCAGATATGTCAGACAGGTTTGAGGCTGTTTTACTGAGACTATTCAGTCCGACGCCCAGTTTCTGAATGGATTCCGGTTGGATTTCTGCCTGTTTAAAAAGGTCATCGAATCTTTCAAGGGTTACACCTCTTCCGGAAAGCGCTTCGTCTTTATATTCATCAAGTTCATCCGGATCGGTCATGCCTGCCAGTTCAGGATAAACAAGGGTCCAGTCAAGCTCCTCATGGAGTGGTTCAAATGCAGAGAAAAAGAAGATGACTGCTTCTGTGGCCAGGCCTGCAATAATAAAATAGCTACCCATGGGCCAGTGCTGGATTTTGAACATTGCTCCAATGATAACAACGGATGCTCCAAGACCATATAGTTTAGCCATAAAGTTTTTCCACCCGGCACTTTGAACGATTTCTGAAATATTCATGATGTTTAAAATTTAGTTTTCAACTTCTTTTTAGTTATTACCCAGATAGGACCTGATACATCTGAAGCCGATATATGATCTTGATGTATCCTGGTATTCATAGGTCCTTGTACTCACCTGCAGGTAATATGATATATCTTTCCATGAACCACCCCTTATGACTTTCCTTTTCATAACAGGATTATCATCTTCAGTGGCATTAAATTTATAGTCGGGATTCAGGTCATGATAATAGAAGTAAGCCGATTCATCATAGGCATTTGCTGTCCATTCAGCGACATTACCAGCCATATCATACAATCCTAATTCATTGGGTTCATATGAACCAACAGCAACTGTTGTAACACCGCCATCATCTGCGTAGTTACCCCGAAGGGGTTTAAAATTGGCGAGAAAACATCCATCTCTGTTTCTGGTATATAGTCCTCCCCATGGATACATTGAATTTTTCAGTGTACCACGTGCAGCATATTCCCACTCAGATTCAAGAGGTAGTCTGTAGTTATGCACAAAATAATCACCTTCGGCGGACAGCGCATTGTTCAGGAGCTGTGTTCTCCAGATGCAGAAAGCATTTGCCTGTTTCCAGTTGATACCAACGACCGGATAATTATCGAAAGAAGGATGCCAGAAATACATGGTTGCCATCGGTTCGTTGTATGAGTAAGTAAAATCTCTGATCCAGCAGAGTGTATCGGGATAAACATTTACAACATCCTTGAGAATGAATGATCCACGGTTAACAATGGGAGATCTTGTTCCATCCGGAGCGACGATTGTTCCATCGTAAGCGCCGGGATCCTGATCAAGATCACCGATCTCTTCAAGATATGCATTCCTAAAGCGGTTTTCATCTTTTGCAGCTTGTTGCAGATCAACCCAGAAATAGCGGTAATTCAGTTTATGAACATTCAGTTCTTTCCTGCCAAAAAATCTTTCTTCTACCTTATAATACATATTGTCAAGAGCCTGTCTTACTTCTTCATTTTCTTTCAGTTTCTTAAGATCAAGCTTGGTATCCCAGTTAAGCTGGTAATTTCTTCCATAAATATCTTCTTCCAGGGGGTCTTCATAGGCGTCTACTGTGATTTTGAATTCGTCTTCCATGACTTCAGCGATCAGTTCCCTGAACAATGAATCTCTTACCCAATAAACATATTGCCTGTATTCATTGTTGGTAATTTCCGTTTCATCCATCCAGAAAGCTTCCACAGTTACTGTTTTGGTAAAATTGTTCTGTGCGAACGGAACATCCTGGTCACTCGGGCCCGTATTAAAACTTCCCTGAGGGACGAATTGCATTCCGAAAGGCAATGGCTCAAAATATTTCTTTCTGCCAGGAACCCCCGTCAACTCTCCACTGTAGTAATTCCCGCAGCTGCTGAAAATTGCCATGAGAACACCAAATACAATAATTCGTTTCATAGTGATTGGGTATTATTTGCAACTTATTGATTATTCAAGCATTTGATTAGCCTAAAATAAAAAAAATTTTTTTAATAATGATACAGACAGCATTATAAAAATCTTATACTCTTATATTTTTGAGGGGTCTTTTCCAGGCTTAGGCTGAAACAATAACCCACTGTAATCTCATGTGATCCGTTACTATAGTTGCCAATATCAGAGGTTGTGAAATCGTAAGAATAGCCTATTCTAACCCCATTAAATAATTCAATACCCAGGATCCCAACAAGGGCATCTCCGGCTCTATAGGAAACGCCACCCCAGAACTTTTTATTGTATCGAACGATTGCTGATGCATCAAGTTGATTTGTCCTGCTGTCTGTTTTCAATAAAACAGACGGCATAATCTCAAATGCAGGATTTGGAAGCTGGAACCGGTATCCTGCAATAGCATAATAATGGCGGCTTATATATGATGCATCCTTATCTACATATTTGATTCTGGGTTGATTCAGGTGTGTCGTAGACAAACCAAAATAAAGATTTTCAGTATTATAATATAGTCCAAAACCCATATCAAATGCCATCCTGCTTTCTTTTTCACTGGGGATGGCATTATCCTGTTCAGGAGATGTAAAGAAATCACTGGGTAATTCAGAGGGGATACTCCAGGTAGCATCCAATGCCTTATTTATAATGCCGGCATTGATACCAATACCCAGTGTGCCCTGTCCAATATCCAGGCGATAAGCATAATATGCATGGATACCCAGATCTTTGTTGAATGCGATACGATCGTTCATGATCGACAGACCCACACCACTTTTTAATCCGAAAGGTTTGACAGGGGCATTAGCCTGAAAAAAGGAAGTTCCGGGGGCTCCATCGAAACCGACCCACTGCTGCCGATTGATAAGGGATAAACAGATCATATCCGAACTCCCAACATATCCGGGATTAACAGATGTCAGGTTAAACATGTACTGACTGAACTGTGGATCCTGCTGGGAATACGTTATCATGTAATATAAACTAAACATCGCGATGAAAATACCCTTTTTCATAAAACCTGAGAAAAAGTTTACGCTGATCCCCTGTATTGCCTTTAAAAAAAGGTAAAATAAGTAAAAATTATATTCACTGACAAGCTTTATTAACAAAAAGTTGTTAATATCGAACTGCTGGTTTTTTGGCTTTTATACCCATTTTTAGGAATAAGGTTACAGAGAAAATTAATTTATTTTTTGGTAGGCTTTTAACCAGCGATCAGGTATCTCCTGGTTACAGGCACGCTGGTAATCTTCATATGAACATGAAATGAGAATTTTTTGTTGCCGAGAACCCGATAATACCGGGACTTCAAACCACCACCTGTCAGTATCAAGACTTTTATAGAAAACAATTTCGTAATCTTCTCCACTAAAACTTACAATGAATTTCTTGAACTGATTAGAAGAACCGGAAGGTTTTTCAAGTTGTCTTTGTGAAGCACCTTCAAGAAAATACCATATCATCTGGGAGGCAAGATACACTGTCTGATCCTGGATATCGGCGGAGGGAAGGATATTAAATATTCCAAACACCATCAATGTGTTGCTGAGTCCCGAATACCTTGAAATCTGACAAGCTTCTTCACTATAGAGACCATTTGGAGAGGGGTATGTACATCCTGGTGAGTCGCCCTGCCTGATGGCATTCATATCAAAACTTAAAAAAGCAGCATCCCGTATGAATGGTTCTGTAATGGTAACATTGGCATGAATATCCCCCAATCTGACAGTATTGTTAAACTGTCGTTGTAAAAAATCAATATCTTCGTGATCAACAAGGTATTTCTGATGTCCAAGATTGGTATAATTAAATAAAAGTTCTTTATTTCTTGATAAAATGGGGATCAGATAAGATTCCGTTTTGATTTCGTCCTGAATGATACCCATATCAAGTCTGGAATCAACCGTTATAAAGCTGAACATGGAATTCAGCTTCTCGAAGGCAAGATAGAATCCATAAGTAAGATCCTGACTACCTCCGAGAGCAATGGTTATGATATTTTTTTCCTTCAATTCCAGTATTACATCGCTGATGGCAAAATAAGTATCCTGTACGGATTTACCGCTCACCAGATTACCCAGATCAATAATTTTATTTCCGGGATTAATACGGTACAGGTTATAAAGCCTGTTCCTGATAAGATCGGGAGCAGAAGCGGATCCCCTGATGGAAGCATTCCTGTCTTCCGGTATTCCAATGATCGCTATACGGTATTCAGACAAATCGGGAATAGGAGTGTTTACAGTGTGGATGTAAATATTCCTGCAAAAAATTGCTTTGTCTGAGAGATGATGATTTTCAGGCTTTTCCAGGCTTACCGGTACGAAATAATCTTTCAGGCTCATTTATTATTTTTCTTTTCAATAGAATTTCTGATGATTTCCATACATTGTTCCCGGGTAAGTGCTTCGGGATTGTCCTTCTTCGGGATCCTGTAATTATCTTTCCGGTAGCTGATATAAGGTCCCCATCGTCCATTAAGAATTTGAAGTTCAGGATCTTCTGAAAATGTTTTGATGATTCTTTTCTTTTCCTGTTCCCGTTTTTCCCGGATCAATGTAATGGCATCTTCAAGTTCAATTGTCAGGGGATTATCATTCCCTTTTTTCAGGGAATAAAATTTATCATTATGACGGATATACGGGCCATATTTACCAATGCCGGTAATGATTTCATGTTCTTCATACTGACCCAGGGATCTTGGGAGCGTAAAAAGACTCAACGCTTCATTAAGGGTGATTGTTTCCATGCTCTGGTGTTTCAAAAGGCTTGCAAATCTTGGTTTATCCTGGTCACTTGCCTCACCGATCTGCACCATTGGGCCAAAGGGCCCCATTTTAACGTAGACATTTTTACCTGTTTCAGGTTCAACACCAAGATTTCTTATACCGGTAGGTTTTGGACGTGAAATGGTTGTCTCAACAACCTGATTATGAAATCCGGGATAAAAACGGTCTATCATGCCAGTCCATTCAAGCTTACCTTCTGCTATTTTATCAAATTCTTTCTCCACGGAAGCTGTAAAATTAAAATCGAGTATGTTATTAAAATTATCAACCAGGAAATCATTCACCAGAATACCAATATCAGCAGGGAACAATTTGGCCTTTTCAGCACCATATATTTCAGTTTTAGTCATTTCTTTTATTTGTCCTGACTCCAGCGAAAGGATGAGAATATCTCTTTCTTTGCCGGGACGGTCTTCTTTGACTGCATAACCTCTGTTCTGAATAGTTGAAATGGTCGGGGCATAAGTTGAAGGTCTCCCTATACCGAGTTCTTCAAGTTTTTTGACAAGGCTGGCCTCGGTAAATCTTGGAGGAGCCTGTGCAAATTTCTGGGCGGCATCGAGGGTCTGTAAAGTAAGTTGATCACCAATGTGTACAGGGGGCAGGAGGCCTTTATCCTGTTCTTCAGTATCATCATCTGAAGATTCCCTGTAAATTTTCAGAAAGCCATCGAATTTAATAACTTCTCCGGTTGCAACAAATAACTCTTCAAGCGTTGATACGCCGACTTTAATACTGGTCTTTTCGATGATGGCCTCACTCATCTGCGATGCAGCAGTTCTTTTCCATATCAGATCATATAATCTCTGTTCCTGACGGTTACCAGGGATGGTTTTATTTTCGATGTAAGTCGGACGGATAGCTTCATGTGCTTCCTGTGCACCTTTTGTTTTTGTCTTAAAATTACGTGTTCTGGAATATTCAGGTCCAAATTCTGATTCGATTACCTTTTTTGCCATTGCAAGAGCCATATTCGACAGGTTAACAGAATCGGTGCGCATGTAAGTAATTCTGCCGGCCTCATAAAGCCTCTGGGCGAGGGTCATCGTTTGTGATACGGAAAAGCCGAGTTTGCGGCTTGCCTCCTGTTGTAGCGTTGAAGTCGTAAAAGGTGCGGCAGGAGATTTCCTGGAAGGTTTGGTGGTAAGATCAACTATGGAAAACTGTGCATCCCTGCATTTCTGAAGAATTGCTTTTGCTTCTTCTCTGGAACGGACCCTGACAGAATATTCCGCAGTTAGCAAATAAGCTTTGTTATTTTTTCCTGTAAAAACAAAATTACCGGTAATCCTGTATGATGAAGAAATCGAAAAACTGTTAATTTCCCGCTCTTTTTCAACGATAAGTCGAACAGCAACAGATTGAACCCTCCCGGCGGATAGCGCAGGCTTAATTTTTTTCCACAGGAGTGGGGACAGCTCAAATCCGACAATCCGGTCAAGCACTCTTCTTGCCTGTTGAGCATTCACCAGATGCTGATTGATACCCCTTGGATGATCGATAGCATGCTTGATAGCATCGTGCGTAATCTCATGAAAAACAATTCTCCTGATTTTTTCAGGGGGAAGGGAAAGAACATCGGCAAGATGCCACGCAATCGCTTCACCTTCCCTGTCTTCATCGGTAGCAAGCCAGACCAGGCGGGCTTCACCGGCTGCTGAGGCTAGTTCTTTAACAACATTCTTTTTGTCCGGTGGAACAATATAATTAGGTTTATAATTGTTTTTAAGGTCAATACCGAATTCATCTTTTGAAAGATCCCTGATATGTCCGAAGCTGGATTTAATAATGTATTCTTTACCCAGAAATCCGGATATTGTTCTTGCTTTTGCCGGCGATTCTACGATTACGAGATTTTCTTTCATCCGATGCTTATTCGTTATTTTGATCCCACAAAGTAAAATAAAAGGTTAGTGAACTTCCAAATTTTGATCTAAATAATTGTTATTTTTGACCCAAAAGAAGGGCTGCATGTCAAATATTCAGCGGCGAAGGACACTTTACCTGGTGGTATTATGGGTACTTTACAGCATTCCATACCTTGTTGTCATCCTTTTATTTATTCTTCTTTCAAAAGGCAGGTTAGGATACGTTCCATCTTTTAAGGATCTTGAAAATCCTGAAAACAGTCTGGCTTCTGAAGTTTATTCGGAAGACGGTGTATTGTTGGGGAAATTTTTTCTGGAAAACAGGACGTATGTCGAATTTGAAGAACTTTCTGCAAATGTGGTAAATGCCCTGATAGCTACTGAAGATATCCGGTTTTACAGGCACTCAGGTATTGATGCCAAAGGAATGGGCAGGGTATTTGTCAAATCTATCCTGATGGGCCAGAAAAGCTCAGGCGGGGGGAGTACAATTACACAGCAACTGGCAAAAAATCTTTACCCGAGAGATACAACTTTTTACCGCTGGAGGGTAAGACGTATCATACATCTTGGTGTAAATAAGTTCAAGGAATGGAATACAGCTGTCAAGCTCGAAAGGAATTATACCAAAAATGAGATCCTGGTTATGTACCTGAATACCGTTCCTTTTGGCAGTAACTCCTTTGGAATCAAATCTGCCGCAAAGACTTTTTTTAACACATCTCCGGATTCTCTGAAACTCGAAGAAGCTGCTTTACTCATCGGTGTTCTGAAGGGCCAGACAAAATATAATCCCGTATCAAATCCGGAAAGATCACTCTTTCGAAGGAATATTGTACTTAGCCAGATGATGAAATATGGTTATATAAATGGTGATGAATTTGATTCTCTAAGTGTATTGCCGATGACACTTGATTACAAGGTACAGGATCATACGCGTGGACTGGCCACTCATTTCAGGCAATATCTCCAGGTGATAATCGGGGCAGAGAAACCTGTACGTGAAAGATATTTTATGTATAGTTTTTTCCAGAGAGACAGTATCGAATGGGAGACCAATCCATTATATGGATGGGCAAATAAGAATTTCAAACCGGATGGGTCATCTTATAATCTTTTCAGGGATGGTTTGAAGATCTATACTACTATTCAATCGAAGCTGCAACAATATGCTGAAGAAGCCGTAAATGAACATCTGGGCGATTATCTTCAGCCGACATTCTACAAAGAAAAAGAAGGTATGAAAAATGCTCCTTTTTCAGAAGAGCTGGATAAGGAACTGATTGACGGAATCATGCAGCGATCTATGAGGAATACTGAGCGATACAGAAATATGCGAAGAGCAGGGATTTCACAGGATTCTATTATAAAGGTTTTCAATACACCGGTACCAATGAGAGTTTTTTCATGGAAAGGTGATATTGATACAGTCTTAAGCCCTATTGATTCCATTATTTACTATAAATATATTTTGAGAGCAGGAATGATGTCTATGGATCCTTCTACCGGCAATGTCAGAGCTTATGTGGGAGGAATAGATTTCAGATATTTCAAATATGATCACGTAACGATTGGCAAACGGCAGGCAGGATCGACATTTAAACCCTTTCTGTATACACTTGCCATGCAGGAGGGCTATTCACCATGCTACCGTGTTCCAAATGTTTCCCAGACATTTGTTGACCGCGATTCAACATGGACTCCAAGAAGCCCGGGTGGCACGGAATATCTGGGAAAGATGGTAACCCTCAAGTGGGGACTCGCACATTCGGTGAATAACATCTCTGCCTGGCTGGTTAAACAATTTCCTCCCCAGGCTATTATTGATGATGTTGTCAAGAAAATGGGATTTAAAAGTTATATTATGCCCGTCAACTCTATCATGTTTGGAGTTTCTGATGTATCACTGTATGAAATGGTCGGTGGATTCAACTCGTTTTCAAATAAGGGAGTTTATATTGAACCTATTTTTGTTACACGGATTGAAGATAAAAACGGGAATGTCATTTCCACTTTTCAGCCTAACCAGAATGAAGCTATCAGTGCTCAAACAGCCTATCTTATGATTAATCTTCTTGAGGGTGTGGTAGACGGCGGAACGGCGATAAGGTTGCGATATACTTATAATTTCACTGCTGAAATAGGAGGTAAAACCGGAACCACACAGAATCATTCCGACGGATGGTTCATGGGTCTTGTTCCAAATCTTACTACCGGAATTTGGGTCGGTGCTGAAGACCGGTCGGTCCATTTTGATGAGTTATCTCTGGGACAAGGTGCAAATATGGCCTTACCAATATGGGCATTGTATATGCAAAGAGTCTATAATGATAGTACACTCTTTATAACCCAGGAGGATATTTTTGAAAAACCACCGGGATTCAATATACAGATCGATTGCCAGGTAAATGATTTCAGAACAAATTACCTGGAGGATGAATTATGGGAAGAAGACTTTAAATAAAATAATTATTAAATAACCTGTTGTGCTATTGAAACGGTTAAGTTATTGACTTATAGATTATTTTTTGTAGAGCCGCGCCGCGGCGCGGCTCTACAAATATCCAATTTTAAATATCTTCGGCTTAATAGCACAACGCGTTATTAAACAATCTTCTTTATAATTACCTTGTTTCCCTCCAGATGAGGTTCCCATTCAGGGCTTAAGATCATGCATGCATACCGGTAATAGAGTCTGGTTCGGATACTTGCTCCCTGTTTATCCTTTTCATCTTTGAATTCACCGGTGAATTCATAAGTATCGGAGTGTAAATGAAATGAGTGATAAAGCCGGACAATTTCAATCACTGTAGCAATGATCCTGAATACTTCCCAGCGGTTAGTTTCCGAATATTCATCTTCAAATTCTTCACTTAACACACTGAAGTTTACGATATTCCCAAGGTAATTATCCCTTTTTTTACCAAATCTGACCTGGTATTTAAGTCCGCTGTCGGTGGTAAAATAATAAGTATCTCCGGTTTGTATCTCCGGGGCTTCGATGAGATATAATTTTGCTGAAGGTTTATAATCCGGTGATATCAGGTGACTTTCTGCCATGTTTCAGACCATACGGTTAGCAAAGGTAATTCATCGGGAAAAATATCACTCAAATAAACGTTTAGAAACATCTTCTACTTTTCCAACAAATTCTATACCTATTTTAAACCGGGACAAATCAGTAATTTTCCGGTTAATATATTTTGAAACAAATATTTTATCGAATCCTAGTTTTTGGGCCTCACTTACTCTTTGTTCAATACGTGAAACCGGTCGGATTTCACCGGAAAGGCCAACTTCAGCTGCAAAACAGATTTTCCGGTCGACAGGAATATCAAAATTTGAAGATAATATTGAGATGATGACAGCAAGGTCGATAGCAGGGTCAAAGATTTTAAGTCCTCCTGCGATATTCAGGAAAACATCTTTTGATGCCAGTCTGAATCCTGCACGTTTCTCAAGGACAGCAAGCAACATATTAAGCCTTCTCAGATCGAAACCAGTACTTGATCTTTGGGGTGTTGCATAAACAGAGCTGCTCACCAGGGCCTGTACTTCTATCAGAAAAGGCCTGATCCCGTCGAGGGTTGAAGCAATTGCCACCCCGCTCAATGCTTCATCCCAATTTGAAAGAAGAATCTCGGATGGGTTTGTCACCTCTTTTAAACCCGTCCCGGTCATTTCAAAAATTCCCAGATCTGCAGTTGATCCGTAACGGTTTTTAACGGATCTGATAAGCCTGTAAATATGATAATCATCTCCTTCGAACTGGAGAACAGTATCGACGATGTGCTCTAAAACTTTTGGACCGGCAATATGTCCTTCTTTATTAATGTGTCCGATGAGGATGACCGGGATATTATATTCCTTTGCATAACGGAGGAGGCGGCTGGCACATTCACGAATCTGGGAAACACTTCCAGGTGAGGAATCAATAAGGTCGGTATATAATGTCTGTATGGAATCAATCACCACAAATTCCGGTGCAAGGTTAGAGATATGATCAATGATTGTTTCCAGGTAGGTTTCTGTAAGGATGAAACATTTATCATGCAGCTTTCCTATCCGTTCGGCCCTGAGCTTGATTTGTTCTGCACTCTCTTCACCTGTCACATAAAGAATGGTACGATCGGACATCAACATGGCGAGCTGAAGAACAAGCGTTGATTTGCCAATTCCCGGTTCTCCCCCGATCAGTATCGTTGATCCCGGCACAATTCCACCTCCAAGGATCCTGTTGAATTCATTCATCCCTGAAAGGATCCGTTTTTCTTTGCCTGAACTGATTTCGGTAATTTTGCGCGGGGAACTTTCAGGCTTCTTAAAGGTCAAAGAACGTTTATCTTCCCTTTGAATAATTTCTTCAACATAGGTATTCCATTCATCACATGCCGGGCAATGACCTATCCATTTTGGCGATCTGGTGCCACAATTCTGGCATACATATTCTGAACGGGCTTTTGCCATCTGGATGATTAACTGAAGTTTGTTTTACCGGTAGTTAGTTTATTAATAATAGCACTTGTGGAATATCCTTTTTCAAGGGAAATCGTAAGCACCCTGCCACCTGCGGATTTTACAATATCATACCCGACAATATTTTCAGGATCATAATCTCCGCCTTTAACCAGTATATCAGGCATGATAGATTTAATGATCCTCAGGGGAGTATCTTCATTGAAAAGTACAATATAATCAATAAATGAAATTGCTGCAAGCGTTATTGCCCGCGATCCCTGGTCCTGCAAAGGCCGTCCTTTCCCTTTCAACCTTTTTACTGAATCGTCGGTATTCAGTCCGACAATAAGTATATCTCCCATATCTGATGCTTCCGCAAGATACCTGATATGGCCCTTGTGAAGGATATCAAAACATCCGTTTGTAAAAACAATTGATAAATCCTGTTGACGAATCTTCTGAATTTCAATCATAAGATCCTCAATAGATAAAATTTTACTTTTTACGTTTTGATAGGTGTTCATTATGTAGGATGGATTGTGTAGTTTAAAGATAATCCTTTATGTGTTTATTATATATTTAATGCACACGGAAAAGTAATAAATTTTGGGCTAAGGCCCGACAAATTACTGGTTTTTAATAAGGGGCTGTGTCACAACAATGGAAAAGATTTAACCGCAAAATGCGCAAAGAATACGCCAGGTTAGCAAACCTGCCTTTCAGCAGGCAGGGAATTGAAATTGAATAAGATACTTTTTGTGCTCCCTGCCTGCCGGCAGGCAGGTTTGCGAGAACTTTGCGATCTCTGCGGTTAAATATAGTTGTAACACACCCCCTTAGTCAGGATGCTGATTTCTTAAGTTTTGCAATTCCTTTTTGCGTTGGACAGAAACGAGCATGATCATTGAGATAAGACCCAGAATTACTGTCCAGAGTAGTTGTGATCCATGAATAATGGTGGCAAAGGCAAGGCCCTCTTCTTTTGAAATTCCATATAGTGTCAGTCCGACTGAAACAATCCAATGAAAAGCGCCGATACCGCCCTGCACAGGAGCAACAAAAGCAAATCCTCCGATGACCAGTATAAAGAGTCCGTCAATTAGTTTCAGATCAGCTGTTGACGAAAGGGCAAAAAAAGCAATATAGGTCATTAACCAGTAGAAAATCCAGATGAGAAAGGAAAAAAAGATAAATTGAAAATTTTTCTTCATCGTATAAACGGTTTTCAAACCGGATAAAATACCTTTCAGAATATCTTTAATCTTTTTTAAAAATGACCATTTTACCAAATAGGATCGATATTTATATGCCAGGAGAATCAGCAGGAAAGGCGATAAGATCAGTGGGAGCCATATAAATGGAGATGTCTGGAAAACCGGTGAAAGGATGTCCCCAAGGGGTTCAAAGATCTGAGGCCTGATAAAACCGCTGAAAAATTCAAACCTTGCAGTAATCAGAATAACCATAAAAATCAGCAAGGTCAGCAGATCCACCACCCTTTCGATAATGACTGTCCCAAAGAGTTTGTCGACGGGAATTTTTTCTGTTTTTGCCAGGACACCACATTTGGTTATCTCCCCTATCCTGGGGAAAGCATAATTCGCTGTATAACCCACCATAACAGAATAGAAGGTATTGATAACGGATGGTTTATAATGCAGAGCTTCAATCAGAAGATTCCACCGGTAAGCCCTTACAAAATGGCTGGCTGTGAGAAATACAAGAGAAAAAACGATCCATATATACCTGGCATTGAGGAATGCTGTCCACAATTTCCTCATATCAATACCCCTGAAAGCAAAGTACAGCAGTACAATGCCAATTGACAGAAATAAAATGAATTTGAAAGTTTTGAGAATTACTTTTTTCAAGAAAGGTCTAGTTGATCAGTTTATTTGTGATGGTATCCGGGAAAATAATCCGTGGTTCAAATGTTTTTGCTTCCTCAAAATCCATAGATGCATAAGAAATAATAATGATGATATCGCCAACTGCAACTTTTCTGGCAGCAGGGCCATTCATACAGATCACACCGGTTCCCCTTTCACCTGTAATAACATAGGTGTCTAATCTTTCACCATTATTGATATTAACTACCTGGACCTTTTCACCGGCAACCAGGTTTGCAGCATCCATAAGGTCTTCATCAATGGTTATACTACCAACGTAATTAAGATCGGCTTCTGTAACTGTTACCCTGTGGATTTTCGATTTAAGTATTTCAATATTCATAGTCCGGCAAATATATTAAGAAATTTTTATATTATCTATTAATCTTATTGTTCCTGTTTTCACGGCGATGCAAGCTCTCTTTGAACCATTTTCATTCCAGCTTTTTACCGGGCTCAGATTTTTTTCCAGGACAATTTCAAAATATTCAGTTTGAAGATTCGGATCAAGATCTATTTCATGTTTTATATACTCTTTCAATTCATTTACATTCATTTGATCCGAATACTCTTTGACTTTTAAAAGTGCTTCGGATATCCTTGCAGCTGATTTTCGCTGAGAGGCAGTTAGTAATATGTTTCTTGAACTTATGGCAAGACCATCCGGTTCCCTGATTATAGGGCACGAAATAATTTTTACAGGAAGATTTAATTGACTGACAAGTGCTTTGATTATTGTAAGCTGCTGAAAATCTTTTTCTCCGAAATAAGCATGATCAGGCTCAATAATCTTAAAAAGCTTACTTACAATTTGTGCTACACCATTGAAATGTCCGGGCCGGAATTTACCCTCCATGTGTTTATCAAGGCATCCAAAATCAAATTTCCTGGTATCTTTTTCGGGGTAAATTTCTTTTTCAGAAGGTAAGAAGACTAAATGGCATTTATGCTTTCTGAGAAGTTCAAGATCTTTTTCGGTATTTCTTGGATATCTCTTATAATCATTTTTATCATCGAACTGGGTGGGATTAATAAAAATACTTACAATCACAATATCATCGGCAGCAAGACAGGTTTCAATAAGAGAAAAATGGCCATTATGAAGTGTTCCCATTGTCGGAACCAATCCAACGGTTTTTCTATTCTTCCTTTTTGCTTTAAGGATATTCCGGAGCTCTGTTATCTGAGTAATTGTTTTCATTTTTGAGGAGACCGGGGCAAAGATAGAGATAATTAAAAAGTGTCATAAAAAATCCATGTATTTTGTTTCCATAACACCGCCCGCTGTTAATAACCTGTGGATAATCTAATAATCTTAATAATTTTTAGTAATTTTGTGAGAATTTTTTTCTGCATTATGAAGCGTGCCAGGGTCTTATTTGTTTCGCAGGAGATAACCCCTTACTTACCTGAAACTGAGATGTCAATGATTGGCAGATACCTGCCTCAGGGTATACAGGAAAAGGGAAGGGAAATTAGGACCTTCATGCCAAAATATGGCTGTGTTAATGAACGCCGCAATCAACTTCATGAAGTTATCCGGTTATCGGGAATGAACCTGATCATCGATGATACGGATCATCCTCTGATCATTAAAGTGGCTTCTATACAATCGGCCAGGATGCAGGTTTATTTTATTGATAATGAAGATTATTTTCAGAGGAAGTACATACTGACCGATGAAAACGACAAATATTTTGAGGATAATGATGAAAGGACAATTTTTTTCGCCAGGGGTGTGTTGGAAACTGTAAGGAAACTCAGGTGGTCACCGGATATTGTTCATTGCCATGGATGGATGACGGCACTTGTTCCTTTATATTTGAAGAAGGCGTATCATGATGATCCCTTATATGCTAATTCAAAAGTGATTTATTCGGTTTATAACGATCATTTTGAAAATACCCTCGGGAAGAGTTTTGTACGTAAACTGGTTATTGAAGGAATCACAAAAGAGGATATAAGTATGCTGGACAAGCCTGACTATGAAAACCTGACACAGCTGGCCCTTAAGATGGCCGATGCTGCTATAATCGGCAGCAGGGAGATCAATAAAAATATAATGAAATATATCAAATCCATCAAAAAACCCGTTCTTGATTATAAATCAGAGGAGGAATATATCGATGCATACTCTGAATTTTATGATCAAATACTAACCATGCGGGTTGATGAAGCCTGAGAGATTTTAATGAATATGCTTTCCACACGATTAATCCTATATTTTATTTCTGTTTTTCTTATTTCATTCACCATACTGATGAGTTGTGATAAGGAACCGGATGAAATGGGAAGGGACCTGATACCTGATTATATTTACGCGTATGTCGATTCAAGTGAACAGATTCATTCTGTTAGCGTAAAAGGTGATTCACTGGTCACCAATAAAAAATCCAGACAATTATTCGGACAACGGACTGATCCCATGTTTGGGATTTCAATGTCGGAATTGATTACAGAGATTACGCTCGTTGAGGAAGACAGCTTTAACTTCGGAACAAATCCCCAAAAGGATTCTGTTATTTTCACCATGTCATTTTCCGGATATAGTGGTGATCCTAATTCATTGGTTGAGGTTTTTTTATATGAATTCACCGACAGAATTGAAGGTGATACCAATGTTTACTCAAATACTGATATTACGGGCAAATATAATCCTGTTCCGTTGGGATCAGGATATATCAATTTTGAGGATTCAGCTTTGAGGATCATCATAACCGATGATAATTTTATACAAAAGTTTTTCGAAGCAGATGATACCATCTTTACAACCGATGAAAAGCTTATCCAGTATGTGCATGGACTATATCTTCATCCTCAGAATTATTCACCGGAA
>CAZRHW010000005.1:0-3996 GCA_964599785.1 uncultured Bacteroides sp.
AACATTGCTGGAATTGATCAGACAGTTGTTTCCACTAAGAAATTGCAAACTTAACCTGACAGAAGAAAATATAAGGCAAAAAAAATTTAAAAACTGTCTTGAATATCATATGGGAAATTGCAAAGCCCCCTGCGAAGGATTACAAACCAGGGAAGATTATGAAGAATCTTTAATCCACATACACCAGATATTGAAAGGGAATATTTTTCAGGTCATTGATCATCTGAAAAAAATCATGACTGCATACGCAAAAGAATTAAAGTTTGAAGAAGCTCAGTTAGTGAAACATAAATTAGAAATACTGGAAAAATACAGAAGCAGGTCAACGATAGTAAATCCAAAAATAAAAGATGTAGAAGTCTATTCAATAGCAAATGAAGAAAATTCAGCCTATGTAAATTTTTTAAAAGTTGTAAATGGCTCTGTGATTCAGACCCAGACACTTGAGCTGAAAAAAAGACTTGATGAATCAATTGCGGACCTGCTAGCAATTGCAATTATTGAGATGAGGCAAAGAACCGGAAGCCATACAAAGGAAGTTATTATTCCTGAAAAACTTGACCTGCCTTTCCCGGGAGTGACCTTCACTATTCCACAGAGAGGAGACAAAAAAAATCTGTTGGATCTGTCGGGAAGAAATGCAAAATTCTATCTGCTGGAAAAAAGAAAACAAAAGGAATTAGTGAGTATTGATACCAGGTCATCACGGATTTATAAAACGATAATGACCGACCTGCATTTGGTGGATAAACCAGACCATATCGAATGTTTTGACAATTCAAATATACAGGGTAAAAATGCTGTTGCAGCATGTGTAATATTTAAAAATCTCAAACCAAGTAAAAAAGATTACCGGCATTTTAATATTAAAACCGTAACAGGGGCAGATGACTACAAATCGATGGAAGAAATTGTCTATCGCAGATATAAAAGAATGCTGAATGAAAAAAACTCATTACCAAAACTGGTTATCATAGATGGTGGAAAAGGACAACTGAATGCAGCAATAAAAAGTCTTGAGACCTTACAACTAAGGGGTAAAATTCCCATCATAGGAATAGCTAAAAGACTGGAAGAAATCTATTTTCCGGGTGATTCAGTCCCCCTCTATATTGATAAAAACTCTGAAACACTGAAAATTATTCAGCAAATAAGAAATGAAGCTCACAGATTTGGTATAAAATTCCACAGAGATAAAAGATCTAAATCCATGTTAGCTTCAGAACTGCATCATATAAAGGGTATTGGAGAAAAAACGAGGCAGAAATTACTGCTGAGTTTTAGTTCAATTAAAAATATTAAGGATTCTGATAAACAGAAAATTATCGGATTAATCGGAGAAAAAAAAACGAATATACTCCTTGATGGGCTGAATAATCATAAGAAATAATCATTTCTCCCTGGTTATCACATAATTAACAAGGGCGATTAAAGATTTTTTCGCATCATTATCAGGAAATTCTTTGATTATTTCAAGTGCTGAATCCTTATATTCGTTCATCTTCATAACTGAAAATTCTATACCCTTATTATTGACAGCAAAATTTATAACCTCCCGGATTTTTCGCACATTGTTATTATGTCTTTTTATAGTCCTGATAATCCTCCTCTTAGCATCAGCATCACCATTTTCTAAAGCGTGAATGAGGGGTAAAGTAAATTTTTTCTCCTTGATGTCATTGCCAATAGGTTTGCCGATGATACCCTTTTTTTGATAATCAAACAAATCATCTTTGATTTGAAACGCCATACCTACATTTTCACCAAATTTTTTCAGATTTTCGACGGTTTTTTTATCAGCTCCGACAGAATGGGCACCTGAAGCTGTACATGCGGCGATTAACGTTGCCGTTTTCATTCTGATAACTTCAAAATATTCTTCTTTGTTGATGTTTAATTTTCTGGATTTCTGAATCTGCAGCAGTTCACCCTCAATCATTTCACGGACCGCTTCAGAAGCAATGTTCAGAAGATCATATTCGTGATTGTTAATAGCAAGAATTAGTCCCCTGGAAAGAAAGTAATCTCCAATAAGAATGGCAACTTTTGATTGCCATAAGGCGTTTATTGAAAAGAATCCCCTCCTTTCGTAACTCTCATCAACAACATCATCATGGATAAGTGTTGCTGTATGGAGCAATTCAATGAGACTGGCTGCATGAAATGTTGATTCCCCCACATTACCGAGCATCTTGGCTGTCAGGAAAACAAACAGGGGCCGCATCTGTTTACCTTTTCTGCGTAAAATATAATGAGTTATCAGATCAAGTAAAGGGACCTTGCTTTTCATTGAAGATCTGAAATGCTTTTCAAACATTTTCATTTCTTCTTCAACAGGCTGGCGGATTTCATTTAGCGACGACATCCAAAAAGTGTTTGATAAAAAAAACAAAGGTAAAAATATTAATGAATAACATAATGAACGATTCTAATTTATAAGCATTTGTATTACAGATTGTTATGCAAATATGTCCAACAATTAATCGCTACAAATATAAAAATATCAGTATCTGCTCCATCTGTATATCAGGAATATTGAATGATACGCATGTTGGGTATAAAACAATTAATCCAAAAAGACAGGAAATTGAACCTGGCTGATATACCTAGGTGATTTGATTATTGTCATGTTTTTAACCTTAGATATTTATATATTTGTATAGATTAAATTATATAAAAAATATGAAATTCGACAGATTAAATCCTGAGCAGTTGGAGAAAGCATCGAATATGTTAAAAGCTATTGCGCATCCTGTTAGAATTGCAATCCTAAATCATCTTGACAGCGAAAAAAAATTAACAGTTACGGAAATTCACGAGCTTTTACAAATAGAACAATCCACTACATCACACCACCTTGGCATCCTTAAAGATAAAGGTGTACTTGCCTCAAAAAGGGAAGGTAAAAACACTTATTACTATCTTAAACATCAGGATCTGAGCAGCATCATCGATTGTGTAAGCAGGTGTGCGTGTATTTAATTCCATTGACCAATAAGAAAAATGGCGAAAATAAGGGTTACGAAAGAATTTACTTTCGAAATGGCACATGCATTATGGAACTATGATGGTCCATGTAAAAATATCCATGGACATTCGTATAAGTTGTATGTGACAGTCAGAGGAGATACCCTGGAAAACACTGAGAGCACAAAAATGGGGATGGTCATTGATTTTACAGATCTCAAGGAAATTGTTCATAAAAATATTATAGATTATTTCGATCATTCTGTCGTGATCAGTTCAAGAGCAGGAAATCCGGAAATTAATCACGTAAAACAGATGTTTGATAAATTCTATATCGTTGATTACCAGCCTACCTGTGAAAACCTGGTCACACATATGGCAAACGTTATGATAAAAAAATTGCCGGATAACATTGAGTTATACTCTCTGAAATTATGTGAAACAGCAACCTCATATGCCGAATGGTATGCTGCAGATAATCAATAAATTATTCCCCTGATTATTAACATGAGCATAGAAAAAAAACTGTTTTTACTTGATGCTTACGCTCTGATATTCAGAGCATATTATGCGTTCATTAATAGGCAGATGTTTAATTCAAAAGGACTCAATACTTCGGCTATTTTTGGATTTACAGTAACACTTGAAGAGATCCTCCGCAACCAGAAACCAACCCACATTGCGGTTGTATTTGATCCTCCTGCACCAACTTTCAGGCATAAAATATATCCCGAGTATAAAGCAAACAGGGAAGAGACACCGGAAGATATTAAAAAATCTGTACCGTATATTAAGAAAGTTATTGAAGGATTCAATATTCCAATCATTGAAGTCGAAGGTTTTGAGGCGGATGATGTTATAGGTACACTCGCAAAACAAGCAGAAAGGGAAGGATTTAATGTGTTTATGATGACACCGGATAAAGATTTTGCACAACTTGTAAGTGATCATATATTTATTTTTAAGCCAAAAAAATCGGGTGAAGAAGCAGAGATATTAGGTGTAAATGAGATAAATGCATTGTTTCAG
>CAZRHW010000005.1:4006-19190 GCA_964599785.1 uncultured Bacteroides sp.
AGATACAAAATCCTGAACAGGTTATTGATGTCCTGGCACTATGGGGAGACAGCTCCGATAATGTACCCGGAGCTCCGGGTATTGGAGAAAAGACAGCCAAGAAACTTATATCCGAATTCAATAATATTGATAACATTTTCATGAATTTGGAGAAAATTAAAGGAAAACATCAGGAGACGATAAAAAACAACAAAGAACAGATTAAATTATCACAAAAACTTGTCACGATAGATCTGAATGTCCCTGTGAAACTTACTGATTATTCAATTGTTTATAAAGATATTGACAGGGAAAAACTGAAAGAAATATTCGGAGAACTTGAATTCCGGACTGTTGCAAACCGGATATTAAAACATGATTCAGAAGAACCGGTTCCGGCAGTCTCACGTCAGGGGTCGTTGTTTGAATCAGAGAACAAAGACGGGATAACAGGAACTGCACAAACACTTGATACGATTAATACAAGGGAACATCACTATTATTTGTGTGATACTCAGGAAAAGATTAATGAATTGGCTTCAAGACTTTCCAAACAAAATGCCGTCTGTTTTGATACAGAAACAACCAGTATCAATACACTTTATGCTGAACTTGTTGGAATGGCCTTTTCTTTTCATTCATCGGAAGCATTCTATGTTCCTTTTCAGGAAGGGAAAAGAATGGTGACAGAACGGTTGATGAATTTCAAGCAATTTTTTGAAGATCAGAATATTCTTAAAGTTGGGCAGAATATAAAATATGATTTACAGGTACTGGCAAATTATGATATTCAGCTGCAGGGTAAAGTCTTTGATACCATGATTGCACATTATCTGATTCAGCCAGAGCTCAGGCATAATCTCAATTATCTTGCAGAAACCTACCTGAACTATAAACCGGTTTCAATAGAAGAATTAATAGGCAGGAAAGGCACTGATCAGGGAAGTATGAGAGAAGTTCCGTTGCAGATTATAACAGATTATACCTGTGAAGATGCAGATCTGACCTGGCAATTATATCTCTTATTAAAAGAAAAACTGGAAAAGTTAAACCTGGTTGATCTCGCAAATGAGATTGAATTCCCATTGATTAGTGTTTTATCTGATATGGAGATCAGCGGTGTAAGACTTGATACATCTTCGCTGGAACAATATGGAAAGGAATTAGAAGAAGATTTATCAATATTAGAACATGAGATTTATACATATGCCGGTGAACAATTTAATATTTCTTCACCTAAACAATTGGGGCAAATTTTGTTTGAAAAGTTAAAAATCAGTTCAGATGCAAGAAGGACAAAAACAAAAATGTATGCTACCGGTGAGGAAATCCTTAATAAGTTATCCGAACGGCATCCAATCATCCAAAAAGTACTTGAATACAGAACATTAAAAAAACTCTTGTCAACTTATGTTGATGCCTTACCAAAAATGATCAACCTTAAAACGGGGAAAATACATACTTCTTTTAATCAGGCTATTACAGCGACCGGCAGACTGAGTTCCAATAACCCAAATTTGCAGAATATACCCATACGGGAAGCAAGAGGAAGGGAAATACGCAAAGCCTTTGTTCCAACGGATCAAAATCATATCCTTCTGTCAGCAGATTATAGCCAGATCGAATTACGGCTGATGGCCCACATGAGTGGAGATGTTCATATCCAGGATGCATTTAAAAACGAAGAAGATATACACCGTGCTACAGCAGCAAAAATATTCAATGTTTCACTGGATGAAGTTACACGGGAAATGAGAGGTAAAGCTAAAACTGCAAATTTTGGCATTATATATGGTATTTCAGCTTTTGGTCTTTCACAACGGTTAAATATTACCAGAAATGAAGCGAAGGAGCTCATTGATGGATATTTTCGTTCTTATCCAATGGTTAAAGAATATATGGAAAATAGTATTCGGTATGCAAGAGAAAAAGGATATGTCGAAACATTGATGGGAAGAAGACGATATTTACAGGATATTAATTCCCATAATGCTGTAGTCAGGGGTTTTGCCGAGAGGAATGCCATCAATGCACCGCTACAGGGATCGGCTGCCGATATTATTAAAATTGCCATGATTAGTATTCATAAAAAGCTGAAAGAGAATAATTTAAGAAGTAAAATGATTCTTCAGGTCCACGATGAACTGGTCTTTGATGTTTACGGTACGGAACTCGAGCGGATCAGGGAGATTGTTGTAAATGAAATGGAAAATGCTTATGCCTTAAATGTTCAGTTAGTTGTGGATTGTGGTACCGGAAAAAACTGGCTTGAAGCACATTAATGTGCATAAAAAAAGCTTTCTCATCGAGAAAGCTATTAATTATTCAATTATTATTCTGTCACAGTAGCATGCATAATCTCTTTTTGATATCCAAGAATACTCAGATACTGGTCGTCATCTTCAAGCACTTCTTTTGCTTTTGCTATTTCCGTGTCATCTTCGATGGTTGCTTCCATACCTCCCCATTGATAATAATACCTTGAAACGATTTCCTGTTTAAGCAACCTGGATATTTCATCCCTGAAGTGACCAAGATCTTTTTTATTATCATGTGCAAGCTTTTTTTCGAGAATATCAAATTCATCCGATGCAAGATCATAATATTTCTCCTGTCTGGCAGTCGCAATTAATTTTTTTAAATTTTCCTCACTTCTTGTGGAATAGGTAAAATTCCTGTTCATGACATATTGCATGAAATCTGAATATATGTCGTCGTTGATTTTAAAATCCGGGACTGGCAAAATAGAATCATGGCGGGATGCATAAATTGTTGCATAGTCAAAAATAATATTCTGTGTATATAAAGAAATAGTAAACTGGCTAAGGTTCCAGGGAGTTGTAATAATATCAGGCAGAATGCCACCACCATCAAATACTTTCCGGTCGTTTTTCGTCTGATACTCCGAAATAAGGGAATCAGGAATTGCACCGACACTTCCATCTTCGTTCCTGTTTGAATAATCAAGAGCCTGGATACACCGTCCGCTGGGTATGTAATATTTAGCTGTTGTAACCTTTAATTTACTGTTATATGCCAGGTTTCTTGTGGTTTGAACAAGTCCTTTACCATAAGTTCGCTGGCCAACAATAATCCCCCGGTCGAGATCCTGCATGGATCCTGCTACTATCTCGGAAGCGGAAGCTGAAGAACTGTTGACAAGAACAGCAAGTGGTATTTTAGTATCAACAGGTATACCACGTGTTTTGTAAGTATAATCCCATTGATTTACCCTGCCTTTTGTACTGACAATTTCCTGGCCGTATTCAACGAACAGGTTGGCAATATCAACTGCTTCAATAAGTAATCCTCCGGGATTGCCCCGCAGGTCAAGTATAATACCTGTCGGTGCATGCTTCCTTCTAAGTTCGACAAGAGCATTTTTAACCTCCTTGGCAGCGTCGGTAGTAAAATTAGCCAGACGGATGTAACCGATATGATCATCAATCATTCCATAATAGGGAACATTATTGATAACGATTTTTTCCCTGATCATTGTCTTTTCAAATTCGTCTTTTACACCAATTCGCCGGAGCGTAACTCTGACAGGCGTTCCCGGAGTACCTTTTAAATGATCACTGATATAGCTGATCTCTTTTCCTTTCATGGATACGCCATCAATAAAAAGTATTGTATCACCGGCTCTTAAATCATTTTTAGCAGCAGGAAAATTAAAATATGGTTCAGCAACGATGGCATAATCGCCATTTCTTCGTATTAATGCACCGATACCACCATATTGACCTGTTGTCATAAAATTAAAATTTTCCTGGTCAGATTCAGGAATAAAGGAAGTATAGGGGTCAAGATCTTCCAGCATACCTTTTATACTCGACTCCACAAGCTTTTCCGGGTCTGTTTCATCCACATAAAAAAGGTTCAGTTCCCGGAATAATGAGTAATAGATCTCAAGGCTTTTAACAAGCTTGAAATCATCGTTGCTGAATGAAATGAAAATTAAGGAACTTCCTGAAAGAAGAATAATCAAACAAATCAGGAGAATTCTTTTCACTTTATGGGTTTGCATATAAGTCAATTTTTAAAAGAGAAACAAAGATAAGTTTTAATCTTTATTTGCAGTCATAAAACATGTGCCAGCCAGGGAATTTTAACTTTTTTTAAGGATAAAGCATGTTAAATATCTGGGAGAGACAGGAAGGTACAAAGATTATCAAAACAACATTACTTTGTGGTGTTCAGATGATTGAAAAGTATTATAAGAGCGATCATGCAAATTGACATAATCTATTGATCCAGAACTTCAAAACTTTTTTCCAGTGCATTACCAAACTCATCTACAAGAGTCAGGAGATGAACTCCTTTTTCGGGAGAGATACCAAGCTGATGGATATATTGGGTTTGTCCGATATATATTTCATCCAGATGCCAGTAAATAACTGCTCCCGGTTTGCGATGGGCAGCTTCAAGTATCACCTGTTCCCTTTTGCCATCGAGATTATAGGGAATATAAATACGGGATAACTGTTTTGGATAAATAAGATCCATGTCAGTGAGAAATTCATCAGGCAAACAATCGGGATGATAGGGAGGCAGTTGCCTGTAATCAGGATGTTTTGACCTGTAATACCATTCCTGAACCGGAGGGAGAACAAACCATGAATCGTGGCGCATTTCTCCTGTATACATGCAATCTTTATTGATGCGAAATTTGGCATCCGGTGTCAGGTGAATCATGATATGATAAGGACAGGGTGCTGTGTTGAGACCAGCAATGGGGATAAGAATACTGTCTGTATGAGGACAATAAATGCCAGCTCTGTGTCCGCTTTGACTACAAACCGGTACCCTGCAAAGCTCATCAAGAGGCGCTATAAACCAGGATTCCCGTGGCAGCAGGTCAAATAAGTCAAACATAACCGGTGCTGCAGTCTGAATACCGGTTAAGCCAGGACGCCCCTCACCATCAGCATTGCCGACCCATACGCCAACTGTATAATCAGTGGTTGTTCCAATAGCCCAGCCATCGCGAAAACCAAAACTTGTACCGGTCTTCCATGCAACTTTTCCGGCAGAATTAAACATTTCCCACCCATATTCATTTTCAGGTCTGTTTACCTCAATTAATGACTGGAATGTTAACCATATAGAACTTGCTTTAAGGTAGTTAATTTGAGTTATATCGTGTTTTACTTTATGTTTTTCCAATTTGTTCGATGGGATTGAGATATATGAAGGTGCGTGGATGTCGGATTGGAAATACTGCCCGTCAGATTCATTGTAGTGTTTTAAAATTCGGGCAAAACTGCAAAAAATACCGGTTATATCCCATAAATTACCTTCGGCCCCTCCAAGGATTAATGATAATCCATAATGTTCGGATGGGAAGTTAAGTGTAGTCATACCTAATTTTTGCAGATAATAATAAAAACGTTCCAGCCCGAATTGTTGTAACAACCTGACTGCAGGAATATTTAATGATCTTGCAAGTGCCCTTTTTGCTGGCACTGCTCCGTCGTAGGTGAGTGAGAAATTTTCAGGTGTATAACCTGCATAATGGGTTGGGATATCAGGTACAAGCGTTCCCGGAAGGATCTCTCCATTGTCCAGCATTAAGCAATAAAGGATTGGTTTTAATATACTGCCGGTACTTCTTGGAGACATAATAATATCCACATCGCTGCCATGCTCAGGGTTATCAGGATTCTCAGTATTACCAACATAGGCAAGCACTTCCCCTGTTTCAACATCAAGAATAATACAAGCAGCATTGTGGATTTCATTGTATTTTAAAATATTATGATGTCTCTCAAGGATTTGTCTAGCCCTTTCCTGTAACGGTTTGGAAAGAGTTGTCCTGATTTTTTCTCCATGAAAGTTAAAAAAGACTCTGGTAAGGAGATGTGGTGCAACGGAGGGCAATGGTAAAGGTTCTTCTGGCAGAGGCTCAAGCCGGGAAAGGATTAATGTGATGGAATCGATCTTTTGTTTAGCATATAATTTTTCGAGCAAACGATTTCTTTTAATAAATAAGGCATCCCTGTTTTTCCCCGGATGGATCAGGGAAGGAGAATTAGGTAATACTGCCAGCATGGAAGCTTCTGCCCATGAAAGGTATTCGGGTGAGCAACCGAAATATCTCCATGAAGCAGCATCGAGACCTACAACATTTCCTCCGAAAGGAGCATGAGAGGTATATAATGCCAGAATTTCATGTTTCGAACAGGAAAGCTCAAGTCTCATGGCCAGAATGATCTCTATCAATTTTTCAGACAGTGTCCTCGGTTTATTTTTCCTGGAGAGCCTGATAACCTGCATGGTTAGTGTACTACCGCCACTTACAATATGACCTTCCCGGATGTTGGTAATCAGTGCTCTGATAAGTGATATTGGATTAATTCCAGGGTGATAATAGAAATACTGATCTTCAAACAACATAACAGCCTGCTCAACTTTTTCAGGGATGTCCTCATTATATGGGAACCGCCATTGACCATCATCCGCAATTTTTGCACCCAATAATTCTCCGTTACGGTCTTCCATTACCGTACATGTCGGATCATTAAAAAGCGGATCAGGAAGGGAAAACCAGAAGACCAATAAAGTCACAGCCAGCACTGTGAGTAATATTAGCTTTTTTATTATGTGCCTGTTCAGCCTCATTGTACAACATCAACCCATTTACCCGGCTTTCTGGCGTTTATTCTGTTATCATACATAGCTTCACAATAGACAGTGGGCAGATAGAACCTCCCAAGATATGCAGCATTGAGTTGAATAATAAATGATTTGCGGTCATTCATGGGAAGATGGAAGTACGTATAAACCCGATCATCACGGATATCCTGGTAATCAGCTATTGAAGATTGATGAACAGCAGCAAAATCATCCATCCTGGCATTATGAATTTCCCACCCGGAGGGGAATATCTGTGTTAAAGCCATATCCCTGTAGTTTTCAACTCCCCTGGGATTTATTATCGTGACACTTGCCAGAAAATCCGTACCTTGCCGGATACTGCTCACATCAAATGGGTGTCCGTTTATATCAGTATATTCAATAGTCAAAACCAGATTATTTTGTTCGGCTGATAAGTTTCCGATTTCAGGTATGCCCTCCATGGTGATCCTGGCAAAAATAATTCCTGCTCCCTTATTAGTAACCATCACATCTGCCTCAGATTCATTTTTAACGTTAAGCTCAAACTGGGCGAAGGGCAATCTTGTGGATACGTTCGTTTTTTCCCTGGCTTTATTAAGTGCATATTCAAACATCAGTTCTTTCGATGTACTTTCAGTTCCGGCATATTTGGACATAGCCAGCAGGCAATATGCTGTAGTTTGTGTACTTAGCCAGTTATCCCGGCTCAACACACCGGATATTTTTTTTACGAGATCAATACCTTGTGATCGCCTGTCCATCAGGGTAAGTGTTTCAAGGATCATAGCCCAATCACGTTCTCTTGAACCATAACTGTAATTGAATCCTGAATAATCAGCAACATCCATCGGGGAATTCTCAATGACAGATTGCGCAACTTCCGGTTGTCCTGCGAGTATATATGTTGCAGCAAGACGCCAGCGGGCCTGGGGTGACAGATCCGGTTGTTCCCTCAATCTGTTCATTGATCCCAGATCAGGAGAATTTGCCAGAGCCAGGGTATATAAACGATATGCTTGTAAAAGGTCATCCTGACGATATTTATCATTGCTTTTTCTCCAGTTTTTTGCAGTCTTTTTCTGGTATTTCAACCAGTTTTTAATGAAATTAACCGGGAGGCTGAATCCTTTTAACTCAGCTTCAAGCATGAAATGACCCGCATAAGAAGTACCCCAGTCACTCTCACTTTGCGCATTCGGCCAGTATCCCAGTCCTCCACCCGGTAACATAAAAGAATTGATTCTCTGAATGGCCGCCTTGATATTTTCTTCTGTTACTTTCCTGGTTTTTTCATTAAGATCCATAACATCATCCAGGTAAAGTTGCGGAAAAGCTGCAGATGTTGTTTGTTCAATGCAACCATGTGGATATGTTATGAGATACTTAAGCCTTCTGCCAAAATCTATTGGAGGCATGTTTGAAACTTCAAGTACGGCTTTGTTTGTCCCCGGCATACCGGCAAGGTTGAAACGCCGGTCCCAGGTTTGACCTGGTTGAATAATTGTATCGATGAACTCGGTAACAGGGGGATTGGGATTTCGTATATCCAGCTCAATATCGTATTTTGCAATTTCCGATCCGCTTTTTGCTGTAATATTTACCTTACCAACCCCGAGTTGTGATTTCACTTTCAAATCAAATGTAATAACCTGATCACCGGTTGATGAAAAATTAACTGTTTCTTTTTTCTTGCCCGTGATTTCAAAATATTCATTTGCCATCACTTCAACATCAACTTTTTTCATGTTTTCCTCCATAGCAAAGATTGTAACAGGAAGTTTAACCTGTTCTCCCGGACCAAGGACACGGGGCAATGTAGCAAGGACCATCAGCGGTTTTCTTACCGGGGTTATTTTATCAGCAGATCCATATGCTTTCTGATTCCCTGCAACAACCATGGTCTTAACCGATCCCACATACCTTGGCATAAGGATGTTGTGGATATTGGTTTGTCCCTTCTTAAGTGTGAAGGGACCAAGAAATTTGACCATAGGCGGGAAACGATTGGCTTTGCTCTGAGACCCTTCTCCCTCTTCTTCTTCCCATCCGCCTCCAATACTGAAGATCTTTTCGATTTTGCCACCATAAGCTCCCAAAACCATGTCGTATACATCCCAGGTTTTAACACCAATTGCTTCTCTGGCATAAAATGACGACCAGGGATCAGGTGTCTGGAAACGGGTCAGATCAAGCAGCCCTTCGTCAACAATAGCCACGGTATATGTACATTCCTGTTTGGTTTTTTCACTTATACGAATGGTGACATTCTCTTCAGGTTTCAGTAAATCGGGCATGGAAATAACCGGTGTGAGACGTGTCCCGGGATTTTCAACAAGAATTGGAATGACTCCGTAAAGTCTGACAGGCAAATCATTAATTGTTTGAGCATGAGGCTGGACCAGGGTTACATTGATATAAATATTTGGAGTCATTTCTTCAGTTGTTCTGAAAGTAAACTGTGTCTCTGGTTCCCGGGCTTCAACCCAATAAGCTTCAATAACTTTTGATCCGTTTTCAATACTTACAAGGGCTCTTCCCTGTCCGGATGTGGGAATGGATAATTCAACGGATTCACCAACTAAATAGGATTGTTTATCCGTACTGAATGTAAGCATGGAAGCAGCGCCGGGATGTTCTCTCTGGGCTCTTCCGGCCCACCCGGGCCAGTCGATATATAAAATTTTACCGGTTGCATGGCCACTTACAGGATCTGTCACTCTTATCAGGAACCTGCCCCATTCAGGGTAGTCTATTTTAAATCTGAAACTGCCTTTACCGTTGCGTGTACTGACCAGTTCACTGAATATGGGTGAGTGTTCTCTGCTTCCGATAAATGATGCAAGGTTGTCATACGATGCATCCCACCACCATCTCCAGTTAATTTTGTAAATTTTAACATCAAGATTACTGCGTGAAACGGGATTGCCATCGGAATCAAGGGTCACCAGATTTACGGTATGAGTTGTATCTGTCAATAACATACCCCTGGCCTTGTCTCCCTTTGGAGTTTTTATGCCGACAAAACCTGTAAATGGAGCATATGGAATAGAAAATCTATCGATACTGAATTCACCGCTTTCTTCAAAAACACGCGTGACAAAATGGGCCTGAAGCATACCGGGTGCTGCTGTGCTTACGTGAATATCAGTGGAGAAAGTTGCCCTCCCTTCTTCGTTCAGATTTCCGTCAAAGATTGTCTGTTCTTCAGAAGAGAATGATCTGACCGGATCATCAAACTGATATTCGGAATATTCCGGGAAAGTTGTCTGCATCTGTGAAAGTGTTGTGTTGATCTGGGCACGGAGATTCCTTGCAACTGCACCATGAAGCCAGAATGCTTCAATGGAACCTTTGATGCCAGGTTGTGAGACTGAAAGTTTATCTACACCAAAATCAAGGTTGATTTTCAGACGATTTGGTTTAACAGTCTCAATTCTTAACCATTTGGTGAAGGTGGTACCACCAACTTTAATGCGGACGGTCCAATTGCCGGTAGGTGCTTCAGGATCAGTAGCTGTTACAAAGGTATAGAAACCATTTATCCCGGAGGCCCGGACTATTTTCCTGGTAACCTGGCCTTGTGGATTAATCAGTTCAAAACTCACAGGATGGGTCTGAGGGAGTGTTGCATTTTTATCTTCCAGCATAAATGAAAGAAATAAAGTATCCCCAGGCCTCCAGACACCCCGTTCTCCATAAATATAGCCCTTAATGCCTTTCTGGACGACATTACCGGAAACATTAAAAGTGCTGAGAGAAAGGGAGGATCCGTCATCAAGCCTTAAATACCCACGCTGGTCACCATGCTTTGCAATCAGGTAAAATGGATGCCCCTGCAGCATCATTTCAGCAAGTCCGTCCGGACCGGTCTGAACCTCCCCCAGAAGTTGCTGCTGATAATTATAAACTTCAATTGTTACGTTCGAAATCACCTCAGTGGTCCTGAGGTCAGTCACTGCAAAAGACATGGATTGATCTGATCCACCTTTGGCAATAATACCAAGATCAGAGGCCAGAATATTCCTTGATACATTTCTGTGACTTCCATAATAGGAATCGGAACATGGATTATCCCTTTCCTCCCAATTATAGTCCCAATAATAATCACCTTCATAATCATAATAATATGATTCATATGAATCCCAATAACTTAGTTCTTCTTCAAATGCTTCATCATCATTTTCCTCCGGTTCAACTGGTAATTCTTGGGATGAAGATTCTTCCTGACAGTGATAAATAGCGTGGCTCTTCTTAAAACCAAGCTCAATCCGGTATATAGCACCCGGTTCACTGTTTATAAGATCAGCCAGATCAAGGGAATAAGTGTTCCATGTTCCGTAATCAACAGGTTTATCAGATACAAGATTGATTGTCTTTTTAAGTATTAAACGCCCTACACGTTTAAGCTGTGCGTTGCCATCGAGATAATTTACCTGGAGAAACTGTCCGATATTATTTTCATATATCCGGATGATCTTTACTTCAACGGCACTGAGGTTAACCGCTTCGAACGGGAAAATCAATCCGTCGGAATGAGGGAGTATGTTACCTTTGCCCAGCAAGCGAACAGCCGGTTTAACCTCCTCAAAACTCAGATCATAAGCTTCACGTGCTTTGAGCTTATAACCAAGAATATTTTTTATCCCAGCTTCTACATTAACTTTAAGTAATCCTGCTTGTCGTGCTGAAGGATATGCTTTTATCTCATTATCTTCAATTATATATTGCAGATCAGTACCATTCTCAAGTGTAATAAGACCACGTAAATATTGGTCTGTTTCAAGTGGATCGGAGAATTGAATCAGGATATATTGTTCCGGTTGTTGGACAATAGAGATCTCCATTATTTTAAAATCTCCCAGTGCAGGGATCACGATATTTTCAGATCCCGTCACATCGATATTAATTTTATTCCCGTCCCAGGATAATTCAACCGTTTCTTCTTTTTCTGTACGTTGCAGACTATCGATAGTGAATTCATGAATCATTCCTCCGGGATCATGTTCCCAGCTAATATCAAGAGATCTGTTATTTTGTTTTGCAGACAGGACCTGTTCGATGGGATTGTCTTCAATTACGTCAGCAGTAGAAATGCTTCCGGTAGATTTAAGCCAACGCAGGTTTAACGAGGTATAAGTTTTAATTCCTTCTATGTTAACAGTAAAGGTTTGTTGTATAGTCTGGAATTCGAATTCAAAATTTTTGAGATGATCCGGGACATCTGTGATTTTGGAAAGATCAAAGGAGACATGATACTTCGTCCCTGATTTCATTTTTTCATCAGGTTTGAATTCAATTGTCCTGCTATCAATCCAATATGTTTCGCCTTTCAATAAGGGCTGGAACCTGAATAACTTTTCGGTGACGGGCTGATTTGGACTAACCGTTCCATGATAATCTTCCGCCAGATAAATGCGGATGCTGGATTCATGAGAAACATAGCCTGCAGTAAATGCTGTGATATAAGCAGTAAATTCAGGATTGATTTCTGCCGGGGATTCAACTTTCTTTTTACAACTGAACGATAGCAGTAAAAAAGATAAGAGAATACTTGTCCGGATAACGCGGAAGGAATTATTTGATCGCATGTTTAAAAAGTTTTGGGATAAAAGGTAACTTAAATTTATGAAATATCCATAAACAATATGACCGGGGAGTGGACTCAGGTGATTGTTAAGATCATATTAATAAAGGATGAATAATTGGCTTGCTAAGAGGGTTTTAACGCAGCCTGAATTCTATGGGGATGGTCATCTGAAGAGTTGCAGGTATCCCATCAATCATACCTGGTATCCAGGGGGGGAAAGCAGCAACCAGGCGAAGAGCTTCCTGATTGAAAGAATCGAGATCACCGTGTACAATTTGTGGATCCCTGACCTGTCCGGTTTCATCTACAGAAAATATTACCAGTATGATCGCTTCTCTTCCTTGTTTTTCTGCTGTTTTAGGGTATTTTAAATGATTGCTGATGAATTTTTTCAATTCGGGGGGACCACCAACAAAACGCGGCAAAACAATGTATGGGAAATATTCTGCAGAAGTACCATCCTGGTTAAAACAGTGTCCTTCTATTAATACCCCATGTTCGTAAAGATCTTTTCTGATCATTTGCCCGTTATCATAATACGTGATGAAATAACCATGCTTTTCTCCCTTGCTGTATTGAGCTTCCAATTTTAGTGTCCCATCCTGGTTCCATGTCTTCATCGGGCCGTCAGGCAAGCTTTCATTAAAACTCTGACGTGATTTTTGCTGACCATTTTCGTACCATTCCTGAAATAATCCGTGAAGGATATTGTTTTTATATTCACATTCCTGCTGTTTCTGACCGCCTGGGAAATACCATGTAAAATTACCTTCCCTGTTATCAGGCCTGATAGACCGGTAGGTGCCAGTCATCTGAACCTGACCGGAAAGATAATAATCGGAAACGTGGAAGAGAAAATCGCCTGAATTACCCATTGTGATAACCCGGTAATATTTTGCGTTTTCCATTGTTGTTTGTTCCCAGGCGATGTCGAAATACATCGTATCAGTAAATACCTGTGAAAACAGGTTGACAGTACTGATACAAATAAAAAATAAAAATAATCCTGCTTTATTTTTGATCATAGAGTTTTGATATATCCTGACGTTTCAAGTGATCAATAAACATACCAAGAATCTTTTTAATACTATCCTCAATCTGGCGGGAAGTATAAAGCGTTTTCGGCAAATATAAAATCACAAAGGTAAGATGTAAATTATTATCAGAAAGATATTTATAAAGCTCCTGTTTATTTGTTCTGTAGGCCTCCCGGCTTCTTCTTTTTATCAGGTTTCTGTCAACCGACCGCTTGAAATACCTGGTGGGTACACTAACAGCAATCTGTGCGGGATAATTATTGTGACCGGTATCCGGCAGGATTTTCCAGAAAAATTTAAAAGGCATCACAGTTAAAATA
Organism: uncultured Bacteroides sp.; assembly: GCA_964599785.1. Taxonomy (GTDB): domain Bacteria; phylum Bacteroidota; class Bacteroidia; order Bacteroidales; family SM23-62; genus LJUQ01. Next base: position 17,548 of record CAZRHW010000005.1, read on the forward strand.
TCACCGGAGCTGAACAATTCTCCTATAAGCCTTGAACTTTTCAGGCGTTCAGATTTATTAAGTGAATTTATTATCAATTCTAATTAATAATAAAGGATCAAATATTTGTAAAATGAGAATTTGAAGGAATAAGGTAAAATAATGACAGCTTGATGATATCAGATTTATTGCGGTACTGCCTGATAACTATTAAATGAAATCCTTCTTTTTCTTAGAAATTTCGTCACTTGTTATTCTTGTTATAATCCCTGATATAAAATTCCAGGGCCATTGTCATTGAAGGTGTCTCAGGTTTTGGTGCTTCAATATCAAGCCTTAATCCGGCATCTTTAACTGCTTTTGCGGTGGATTCGCCAAATGAAGCAATTTTAGTGTTATTCTGTTTGAATTCAGGAAAATTCTTGACGAGAGATTTAATTCCTGAAGGACTGAAAAATACAAGGATATCATAATCCAGTTCGGACACATCCGAAAGGTCACAACATATTGTCCTGTAAAGGATAGCCTTGTTGTACTTTATATTATTATTATCAAGCGCTTTGGGAAGATCATCGTTGTGCAAATCAGACAGCGGAACAAGGAAAGTCCCATCATTATGCTTATTGATAAGCTCCATCAGGTCTTCAATTTTCCCGTTACCGTAAAATATCTTTCTTTTCCTGTAAACGATGTACTTCTGCAGGTAATAAGCTGTGGATTCCGAAATACAGAAATACTTCATTGAATCAGGAACCGTAATCCTCATTTCTTCACAGATCCTGAAGAAATGATCTATGGCTGTCTTGCTGTTGAAAATTACAGCGGAATGCTTGAGGATGTCGACACGGTTTTGTCTGAATTCCTTTGCAGGTAAACCTTCAACCTGAATAAATGGCCTGAAATCAATCTGAAGATTATTTTTTTCGGCCAGTTCAAAATAAGGGGATTTTCCATTTTCAGGTTTAGGTTGCGATACAAGTATTTTCTTTATTCTCATGTAACATCACTTTTATGCAAATTTGTTATAACCAGGAAGAAAAAAACTTGGTATATATCACAACAGGTAGAATTTCAAGGGTACAAAGGTATAAAATCAAATAAAATAATAAAACATCTTTTTTAATTATTATTTGTATACCCTTCACGAAACGGAACAAATAGGCAAATAATAACAGAGCTATCCCGGTGATTATTAAATAAATGCGTATGCTATCCTGCATATAGGCAATACAAATAACAAGAGGAATAAAAAAAATGCCAATGTTCTTATTAATTAGCAATATTTGATGAAGATATTCCATAAAATTATCCTGTTGATTAAAAATAAATCCCGTCAACATTATCAGGATCTGCCTGATTAACAATAGAATGGTTAAAAGGCCGGTACAGGATAAATATAATGGAAAAGGATTAAGTTGGAAAGGATTGATACGAAAATGGCTGAAAACCAGGTAGATAAATAATCCTCCAATAATTATGAAATTAAGATTGAGGATAAATGCAACCCTGCGGGAGAAAATATTCTGGTCTCTGAGTTCCTTTTTAGACAATTGAAAATTCCAGAGAGAAGTGACAGTTTGATTTATAAATTTATGGAAGAATAATTTTAACCAGGCAAGGACGATCAGACTAACAATAATGATACCCATCAGCCAGTCCGGACT
>CAZRHW010000006.1:0-17532 GCA_964599785.1 uncultured Bacteroides sp.
GGTTAAACGTACTTTGTTTAGCAGTTGATGCCAGAAAGTCCATGATAATTGTTTTAGAATGCTTCCCCAAATTTGACGAAGAACCAGTTTGCTCCGGAATGAGGTGCTCAGCTTGACCGGAATTTCCACTATAGCATAAGAGTTGCATTTATATTGTGCTAAATCTTTAAATTTGTCTTTGAATAGTCTAATTCAGATATGGGCAATAAGGAACAGTTACTTTCTGATTTGAAGAACAGGGAAGTGAAAACTTATGAAGAGTTGTTTTTCAAATATCATGGAAGATTGGTTCTTTTTGCATTAAAATTTACTGGTGATTTGCAGGTTGCAAAAGACATTGTTCAAGATGCATTTTTAGGTCTGTGGGAGAAAGCTGACCATATAAACTCATCTCCAAAAGCCTATCTTTTTCAATCAGTAAAGAATAGTTCTTTGAATCATTTACGACATTTAAAAATTGATCCAGCGGTTAAGGATGAGGTTTCCTATAAAATAAGTGTTGCTGAAAGAATGGAGTATTTTGATTTCAAAGACCCGTACTACAGTTTGCTTGAACTGGATATGCAAGAGAGAATTGAACAAACTATCAACTCTTTGCCCGAAAAATGCCTTCTTGTTTTCAATCTTAGCAGAAAAGAGCATCTTAAGAATAAAGAGATTGCTGAAAAACTCAATATTTCGTTAAAATCAGTAGAAAAGCACATCTCAAAAGCCTTATCTGTTTTAAGGCTCGAATTATCAGACTTTATCGGAATCCTCCTGTTCATTCTTTTAATAATTCAATGAATTTCTTTCCAAGAGGTAGGGTTGTGCTGTCCTGAAGTGTCATAGCAATATCCAGGACATGAACAACTATATTTTGTTATCCTGACTTTAAAGCAGTATATATTCATTTGTATGTGCCGACGTTGCTATTGCAAAATGCATTTTGGGCATGTTCAGATATTAAAAACCATGAATTCAATGAAATCAATTAAATCTATGATTATTGCTCATCTTGACGGTGAAATCAGCACCGAAGAGTTACAAAGATTATTTCGCTGGATTAGTAAATCCAGGGAAAATCTGAGGTATTATACAGAGCTGAAAGATATATGGGAGGCTTCAGTCTCAAATGCATCTGAAATAGCAGGGACAGCGCATGAGTGGAAGAGGTTCCTGGGAAATATCGATCATAAGCATATAAAGCCGGGCTTAAGTTATAAGCGGGTTTTGAATATGTGGTACAAGGTAGCTGCAGTTTTAGTAATCGTCACATTGGTTGGGAGCGCAATTATTATGTTTACTGGCCGTTCAGAACCGATCTACCTCACAGCAACTACCCCGAGAGGTTCTATCTCACAAATACTTCTGCCGGACAGCACGCTCATTTATATAAATGCCGGTTCCGAAATCAAATACAATATAGGTGAAAATCAGAAAAGGCGTGAAGTTAGTCTGAATGGCGAAGCCTGGTTTCAGGTGTCAACTATGGACCATAAACCATTTGTTGTACATACATCCTCTTATGATGTGAAAGTACTGGGTACTGAATTTAATGTAAAAGCTTTTGAGTCTGATTTAAAAGTTGAAACAACCCTTGAAAAGGGTAGTGTAATGATTTCACCATCGGAAACATCCAAAATGTTCAAAGTGGTAGAATTGTTGCCCAATGAACAGTTTGTTTATGATAAGAAAGAGAAGTCTCTGAAAGTCAGAAAGGTTAATGCCAAACAGTATTCCGCATGGAAAGACAACAAGCTTATATTTATCAATATGAGTCTGGAAGAACTCATTGTAGTGCTTGAGCGGAAATATGGGGTAGATATTGAAGTAGAGAACAGCTCTATTCTTAAGTATCATTACTATGGTACAATTAAGAACGAAACTATCATTGAAATTCTTGAGATGCTTATGAAGACATTGCCTATTAGCTACAAAATTGAAGACCAGAAAATTAAAATAATTGATAATTAAATAAATGACTATTGAAAATATAATACGATAAAAAACACGTGTATGAAAAGAAATACCAGGATATATTTTTCACCAGTCAGGGTTATAGAAAAATCATTACTAACCAGGAAACGAATCATGATATTTTTCGCTGTAACCATGATGCATGTTTCGGTTTCGATATTTGCCCAGGCTGTGAAATTTACTTTTACTGTTACTGACAAACCGATAACTGAGGTGCTGTCATTCATTGAAGAAAACAGTGATTATCGCTTCTTCTTTCAACTTGAACAGGTATATATTGAAAAAACGGTTACGCTTGAAGCAAATAATGCATCTATTGAAAGTTTGCTTGACGATTTGTTTAAAGGACAAGGTGTTTTATATAAAGTTTTAGAAGATAACCTGATTTTACTTTATTCTGATAGTTCGCAATCAACAGGCACCATTACAGAATTGTCTTCCCAAAAGCAGATAAGTATTTCAGGCCTGGTAACAGATGAGCAAGGAAATCCCATTCCGGGTGTTAACATAATAGAGGCAGGAACAAATAACGGTACAATCACAAATGTAAACGGCAGCTACTCAATTTCTGTAGAAAATGAGAGCTCGGTTCTGAAATTCTCATTCATGGGGTATGTTTCACAAAGCATTACAGTTGGCAGCCAGACCAGAATTGATGTTAAGCTGCTAGAAGACATAAAAGAACTTGATGAAGTTATTGTTGTTGGTTATGGTACCCAGAGAATCAAAGATATTACCGGCTCAATAAGCGATATTTCAATAGAAGAAATTGAATACCGCCCTGTTCTGCAATTTGAAGATGCACTTGCAGGTAAAGCAGCCGGGGTCCAGGTCATAAGTCCATCTGGCAAGCCACAAAATGGTGCATTTATGCGTATCAGGGGTACAACATCCATTGATGGCAGCAGTGATCCGCTATATGTGGTGGATGGTGTACCGTCAGAGGGCATGCATATGATCAATCCAAATGACATCGAAAGCATCACGATATTAAAGGATGCCTCTGCCTCTGCCATATATGGAGCATCAGGTGCAAATGGAGTGGTTATTATTACCACAAAACGAGGTAGAAACAAAAAGGCAACCGTTGAATTTAATTCACACTTTGGCTTCTCAAAGGTATCAAAGCATATTAACGTATTGAACTCCGACCAGTATATTGACTTAATGGAAGAGTTGGGTCTTTCAACAGACTGGAGTCTCTATAATGAAAACACAGACTGGCAAAATGAAGTATTACGTCTTGCCCCATTTAATAGTTACCAGTTGTCGCTGTCAGGATCAGATGAAAAAACCAATTATTATATATCAGGAAACTGGACAAAAAATGATGGAGTGGTAAGAAAAAATACAGCGGACAGATATAGTGGTAAAATAAATTTTGACAGGCACATGAATAGCTGGTTAAAGACCGGGGTAAGTATTTTGTACAGTAAATGGCACGATGTTGATATTACAGACAACATTGGTGCCGGCAGATCTGGGGTTATTCTTGGTATGATCTCTACCCCTGAATTAATTGGGATTTATAATGAGGATGGTACATTTACCGGAAATCCCTTGCAGTCTTCATGGGAAAATCCGGTTGCCAGTACAGATGCACCTGATAAAGATTATTATCAAAATAAATTTATGGGGAATGTCTATCTTGAAGCAAGTGTTTCGGACGATTTAAAATTCAAAACCTTAACCTCTTTTGATCTTTCCAAAGGACAATATAAATATTTTCTTGATCCTTATCGCACTGACTGGGGCAGGGCAAATTCCGGGATTGCTGAGGAATCTACTGATGAAAACCAATATTGGTTGAGTGAAAATACTATCAACTATAAAAAGGAATTTGATAATCACAAACTAGAAGCATTAACAGGATTTATTGTTTCGAAGCGTCAGTCCAGTTCACTGTATGTCCAAACTCACAAATTTGCAAATACTGCTGTTAAAACCATAAATGGTGGTTCCATCATCGATGGTGTGAGGAGCTCATTTGCTGAAAGAGCTAATGTGTCACAAATAGCCAGGTTGAATTATGCTTACAGGAACAAATATCTTATTACAGTCAATTTCAGAGCTGATGCTTCATCAGTGTTTGGGCCCGGTAAGCAATGGGGGTACTTTCCGTCTTTTTCTGCAGGATGGAGACTATCCGAAGAGAGTTTCTTAAGCGGTTATGAGAAGATTGATGACCTGAAATTAAGGATCGGCTGGGGACAAGTGGGAAACGACCGCATCCAGGAGTATGCGTGGTATGGAAAAGTGGGTACAGGATATAATTATGTTATTGGCGGTGTAGTAGTTCCGGGCATTAGTATAGTAACCATAGAAAACAGGGATCTGCAATGGGAAACAACTTCACAAACTGACATTGGTCTTGATATTGTGCTTTTGCGGTACCGCATTGGCATTACTGCAGATGCATACATTAAAAACACCTCTGATCTTTTATTATCAATGCCGATTCCACTCTCTACCGGTTTTGAATCAACCATACAGAATGTTGGAGAAGTCCAGAACAAAGGCATTGAGTTACAAATAAGCACAAAAAACTTTGTGAATGAGGTTAAATGGAATACTGATTTCAACATTTCATTTAACAGAAACCAGGTAATCTATATAGATGAGCAGGTTATTAATTCGGGTTATATCTATCAAAGGGGAAACGTGGCTATTGCTAAAGAAGGTGAGCCAATGGGGTCGTTCTATGGTTATGTTTCTGAGGGGGTTGATCCGGCCACAGGTTTAATGATTTATAAAGACAACAATGAAGATGGTGTTATAACTCCCGATGACAAAGAAATCATTGGGAATGCAAATCCAGATTTTTTTTACGGGATGAGCAACAGTTTGTCTTACAAGGGTTTTGATCTTAACCTATTTATCCAGGGTGTGTATGGAAACGAACTGTTTAATGCTACAAGAATTGAATCTGAAAGCATGAATGATTTTAAAAATCAACAGGCAACTGTATTAAACCGGTGGCAAAACCCTGGTGATATCACAGATATACCGGTTGCCACCCTGGGTGAAAAATATAACTCAGAGCTTTCAACAAGGTTTATTGAAGATGGATCCTACTTAAGAATCAAGACAATTACCTTGAGCTATACAATCCCTCACAGCGTAATCAACAGGATAAAAATTTCCGATGCAAGGTTATATGTGACCGCTGAAAATTTATACACTCTGACGAGTTATTCAGGTTATGATCCTGAGGTAAATGCTTTTGGCGGGCACAACCTGGCTCAGGGGATTGATTTTGGCACGTATCCTCAATCAAGAAATTTAATTATTGGTGTAAACCTTTCATTCTAACTCATAAATATACATACATGAAAAAGGTTTTATATGTTTTAATCATTTTCGGCGTATCCTGCCTCTTCCAATCCTGCGAGGATTTTCTCGATCTGAAGCCGGTATCAACTGCCGCATCGGGAAATTCTTTTGAAACCGCCGATGATATGGAAGCAGCCCTTATTGCAGCATATAATACACTGCACATTGAGTATTATATCTGGGATAATATCCTGCTGGAAGATGTTCGGTCTGACAATGCATACGCCGGACCACCGGATGATGTTGATATTTATGAATATGATATGCTAACGGTTTCTTCAAGTAATTTCCGCCTGGTTTTGAACTGGGGTGATCTGTATAATGGAATTGCCAGGTGTAATACGGTATTGACAAAAATTGCCAGGATCAAAGGGATTGCTGAAACCCGGTCAAAGGAAATACAGGGCGAGGCCAGATTTTTAAGGGCTTTGTTTTATTTCGATTTAGTCAAGTCATTTGGAGGATTGCCTCTGGTTGAATCAACTGAATCATCAGATCCCGAAAAAATCCAAATACCAAGATCATCAGTAGCTGAAACTTATGATTTTATTGTTGAGGATCTGGAATTTGCCTCAGAGAATCTTCCCGTTTCTTACGGCTCAAAGAGCAATATTAATAAGGCAAGGGCCACGAAAGGGGCTGCAGACGCTCTTCTTGCCAAAGTATGGGCACAACGCCCCGGCAGAGATTATTCCAGAGTACTGAACTATTGTAATTCAGTTATAAACAGTACGGCGGGCTATTCATTATTGAGAGATTTTAATGATCTCTTTGATGGTGACAGTTACAACAATGCTGAATCAATTCTCGAAATCCAATTCATAGGCGGAACAGAACAGGGTAACTATGGACCGCAGCTATTCCTGCCCCCTTCAATTTCCGGTGATGGATGGAGAAAGTATTGTACACCTTCACATAATCTTATAGATGCATACGCGGCTGAATCGGACTGGACAAGATTGGATGCAGGCATAATATGGGAATGGGTAAACTGGGTCGACGAATACTGGAATGTCGGTAATCCGAATGAGTTGATCCCTTTTGTCTATAAATTCAAACATGCGGATGGTTGGAACAGCGGTGACCAGATCTATTTGATCAGGCTGGCTGATATCTTACTACTTAAAGCTGAAGCTATGGCACACTTACAGCAAGGTGATTTCGGCAGAAGTATTGTGGATCAGATCAGAGCACGGGCAGGTTTGGATCCTACCTCATCTTCAGACGCTGAAATGCTTGATGCAATTTTGCATGAACGCAGGCTTGAACTGGCTTTTGAAGCACACAGGTGGGATGACCTTGTACGAAACGGCAAAGCAGTAGGCACCATGACAGCTTTAAAGGAGTTGAATTTAATAACTGGCGAATATGTTGATTACAATGCAAATGAAAATACGCTGATTTTACCAATACCTATTACTGAAATGGACAGGAATCCAAATCTCGATCAAAATCCTGGATACTAATGTCAAATAGCATCATATCATTAAAATACCTTTTCATGAACCAGAGAGGAGTGCTCATCACCGGATTCCTTTTATTCTGGATGGCCTTTGGGGGAATTGGATGTAATGATAAGCCTGATGATCAAGAGAATGGCAATAATCCAGTTCTGAAGCCTCATAAAATTATTCCTTTACCGGCCCGGGTAACCATCTCTGAAGAAGAGATCATCATTACCGATCAATCCGGAATATTTGTTGATGGCAAATTTCAAAGAGCCGGGCAGGTGATTGTTGATGCTTTTAACAGGAATTTTGGTTTCACGCTGATCTCAAATACCGATGACATTGATCATAGCATCATACGTATTGTATTCGATGAAAATCTGGAGGATGACGAATATAATATTGAAGTTGACCGGGAAAAGGTTCTTATGAAAGCGAACAGTCCGGAAGGTGCCTTTTACGCTGCACAAACATTCAGGCAGATCATGTGGAATGCCGACATTGATACTGGTAATGCAAAGATTGCCATTCAGCATATCAAAGTCTCTGATCAGCCCGGAAATCCATACCGCGGTTTCCATATGGATCTTTCAAGACATCTCTTTTCAAAGGAATTTATTTTCAGAATAATTGACCAGATGGCATTGTATAAGCTGAATATCCTGCAACTTCATCTGACAGATGATCAGGGCTGGAGAATTCAGATAGAAAAATACCCGAAACTAACAAGCATAGGCGCGTATAGAGAATTTAATGATTATGATTATGAATGCCTGGACAAAGCGAAATATGATTCTGATTACAATTTTGATCCGCAATTTGTAACTGGCAATACCTATGGAGGGTATTACACGAAACAGGATATCCGGGATATTGTTGCTTATGCTGCTGAGAACTTTATTGATGTAATTCCCGAGATTGACATGCCGGGTCATATGTCGGCAGCCATAAAGGCTTATCCTGAACTATCCCTGTCGTGTTCGGGCAATACAAACTGGAGTGATGAGTTTTCAGAACCTTTGTGTGTGTGCAAACCTGAGGTTATGCAGTTTGCTTTTGAGGTTTGGGATGAGGTGATGGAACTTTTTCCGTATGAATATGTTCACCTGGGAGCCGATGAAGTGGATAAAAGCTTTTGGAAAGAAAGTACATATTGCCAGCAATTTATGGAAGACCATCATTTTAACCATGTAAACAAGATACAATCATATTTTGTTGATGAGATGTACAAACATTTTTCCTCAAAAGGCAAAGAAATGATTGCATGGGATGATATTATGGTGAGCAACGATGATAATATCGTGAATGAAGTAGACCCAAAAATCAACATCATGTATTGGCGTGACTACAAACCTGAAGCAGCTGATTATGCAGCTCAAAACGGGAATCCTGTTATACTTACTCCCTGGTCATGGTTTTATCTCAGCTCAGACGCAACAGATGAAAATCTGAAAAGACTGTATGAATTCGATGAAAACTCTGAGTTAAGTGTTGGTGTAATTGAGAAAAAAATTGGGTATCAAGCTTGTGTCTGGACTGAGATAATTCCTTCCGGAGCTGTATTTGAAAGACAGATCTTCCCCAGGTTTCAGGCTTATGCCGAAGTAGCATGGTCAAATCCTTCAGCCTGGGATTCCTTCATTAAACGAATGCCTGCACATATTGACTACCTGGAAGCCAATAATATAAAATATACCAAATCAAACTATTTTAAGTGATGATATTAACTGATCCCTATTATTAATATTCAAATACTAATTAAAATCCAAATCTTATGAAAAAATCAACTCTTTTAGCAATCGTTATTTTCTTTGCTTTGTTTTCTTACACAAAAGCACAAGTTAATGTAACCATTAATGTAGACATGAGTGATGTCGCCGACTTTGATACCCTCACACGCCAACTGGATTTTGCCGGGGCATTTGATGGCTGGGCTGCGTTCCATACATTATCACACTTGGACGGTGACATTTATACAATTACATTTACTGGTGTCTCATCCGGGTATTATGGAGGTGATGTTTATCATAATGATAAAGGCTCACCTGACTGGGGCACTTATGGAGAGTGGTCAGGTGCACCAACCGGAATCGACATTCTGGTTTATGTCAGTGATGAAGATGATACACTGAACGTTAAATGGGGCGCAACTTACAGCATGACATGCAATGTTGACATGAATGAGGTTGCTGATTTTAATGCAGCAACCGACAGTGTGTATTTCATAAATGAAGATGTGGGTCCCCTGAACGAAACTTCAATGAAGGATGATAATGCTGACGGAATATATTCAGTTACTTTTGAAGGTATTCCATCAGGTCATTTCCCTGCTGTTTTTGCATATGGCCCTTCTACAGGAGAACTTACATATGAGTGGGAATATGCTTCAAATAAGGGGCTTAGGGTACTGGTACTTGAAGGTGCTGATATTGATGAGTCATTTAAATTTGGAGAGACTACCGGAGAAGTTATTGAAGGCGTAGATGTAACAATCAACCTGGATATGCGGGGAACTGATTTTGATGAAGCCACGGAAGTTCTGCATATCTCAGGGGATTTTAATGGATGGACCGCACCGGGTGATGATCCCACCTATAAGTTTAGCAAATCTGGTTTGGGTACCTACAGGCTTATTTTGACAGGTGTCGCATCCGGCTATTATTTAAATGATTTTTATCGTGATGTTGCAGGTTCAGAGGGTTGGGGCGCTAATGGAGAATGGTCAGGCGGGCCTACAGGTATTGATGTAATGATTTTTGTTGGCGACGAAGATGTAACTTTCAACTGCAAATGGGGCGATACGCTCAATATGACCCTCAGGGTTGACATGAATGAAGTTACAAGTTTTGATGCGGCCTCTGATACAGTGTATTACATAAACGAAGGTGTCGGAGCGTTAAACCAGGCAGTGATGACCGATGAAGATGCTGACGGTATTTATACGGTAACCTTTGAAGCTGTTCCGCAAGGTCATTATCCTTCAATATTTGCTTATGGCAGCAGTGCTGGTGAGCTTACTTATGAGTGGGCATGGACGGAATTGGATACAAGAGTTCTGACACTTGAAGATGCCGACATTGATAAAACCTTTAAATTTGGAGAAGCAGAAGGCATTAATACTGGAATTGGGGACAAAACGATCCAAAATCAACCAGGCCTTTTATTCTATCCCAATCCAGTAACCAATGGAATTATTAATTTAAAAGCACAAGAATTCAATAATAATGTAATTATTAAGCTGTTCAATATGAAAGGTCAGGAAGTATATATGAATACAGTACTACAATCCTCAACTTATACCCTTGATGTAAATTACCTGGATAAAGGATTATACATATTGAGCATATCTGATGCTGAAAAAACTTTAAATTTAAAAGTATTAATAGAATAGGCTTATACAATTAAATAAAAAATTTGTTGTTTTGAACGAACCCGGGGAAATTGAATTATTCTCCGGGTTTGCTTTGTTCGCCCAGACCCTGTATTTTTATATCACGTATTGATAATAGACACTGCGATATTCAATTGTATACAAGATTCTTAAAATTCTATCGTTCAAATGAACTAAATGTTTTACGAAAAAAGGGACAATATTTTATTAAAACAGGATTAGTTAGCAGAGATCATGGTAAGCATTATACATAATTATTTGAAAATAGACTTAAGGGTGATTATGATGATTTTGTAGATTTTGATGAAAATACAACCCTGGAATTATTTGAACCTTCAAAACAACTGATTGAAAAAATTGAAGAGCTGCTAAAAGAATAATATCAAACAATATTATTGTATTTTTTCTTTGTATTAGAATCGCACCCATATTCCCTTTTTCCCGTTTCACTTTTGTTTCACCAGTCTCAAAACATATTTCACGCTGGCCTCCCCTGCAACCTGGCCCCTGGCTAAAATGCTCCACCGGAGCATTTCTTAACGCCAGGTCCTCCTACGGACTGCTTGTTTAAATCTCTGTTAATCTATTATTTATAGGATCTTATTAATATTTTAAGTGAAGATTAATTGCATTCAAAAAACAGTATTGAGAAAAGTAATTCACTTTCACCGTATATTAAATTTTGTTATTTCAGCCTTAACACAGGTTATTCCCATCCAAGAAACTCTTTTAATCCCAGTTGTACAATCCCCTCATAACTATCTTTTGCTACAATAGGGTCCATCGATATTACATATTTTGGATACTGATCTTTAATGGCCAGAAGATTTCCGAATTCACGGTTAAATGTAGCATCATCCTGTAATAAGTAGCATGCCTGCAGGTAGATCTTCCTGTTGTTCTTCTGAGCTATGAAGTCCACCTCCTTTTCCCCTGATCTCCCTACAAATACTGTATAACCCAGATAATTAAGATGGTTAAAAACAGCATTTTCCACAATTATTCCCATATCCGATGGTCTGAATCCAGAGATGGCATTTCTGATGCCCAGGTCGTTAAAGTAATGTTTTTCCCCTGATTCAAAGATTCTTTTTCCCTGGATATCAGAACGCGTAATTTTAATCGTAAAAAAGGCTTTGTTTAAGTAATCAAGGTAATTCAGGATCACAGCGGTGGAAATATGAATATTCTGTGATTTCAGGTATTTTTCAACATTCCTTGCAGATATTATATTCCCGGCATGCGTGGCGAGAAATATAACCAGGTTATTGAGGAATTGAACATTACGGACTTCAAAACGGCTTACGATATCCCGGTAAAGTATGGATTGGTAAATATTACGCAGGTAATCAAAAATTACCTCATCCGTGAGATCCAGGTTTTTCAGGTAGGGAAGCCCTCCGTATTTTAAATATTTAGAAAGGCTTTCCTCTCCAGCTGTAAGAGAATGAAAAGTGAGAAATTCATTATAAGAAAGGGGATATATCCTCACCTCAACATATCTTCCCCCTAGATGGGTAGCCAGTTCGCCTGATAGCAGATCTGCATTGCTGCCTGTAATATATATATCGATATCACCTTCTGCCAGTAAACTCCTGACTGCAATTTCAAATCCCTTTATTACCTGCACTTCATCAATAAATAAAAAATTTTTTCTTTTTGCTTTCCTTAATTTTACATAGCTGTATAGTTCCTTGTGTGTCTGAAGTTCGTTGAATTCATATAATTCCATATTGATGTATATGAAATTTGCCTCCCCTTCCGCATTTTTAATTTCATCCATAATCTGGAATAGCATATAAGATTTACCTACACGTCGCTGACCCGTTAGTACTTTTATCAGTTCACCACCTATAAAAGGTCTGATCTTTTCAATGTAGAAATTTCTGGGTATGTATGATTTCATAGTTTTAATTATATATGACAAAATTATAAATATTTTTAATTTTGTAATCTATAATTAACAATATTGTAGTATTATATGGTTTAAATCTCATGAATTCCGTATTGAATTATCTTAACTTTTATATTAAACAAGGAGTTTAAGATTGTAGCAGCTCGTTTATTCATCAGCATACAAATAATACTTTTACAATATACCATACAAAAGGAATACTTGTAAAGTATAAAAGTTTGAAGAAAGTTTGTTTCACTTTTGCTTATCCAGTCTAAAAACAACAATGCTAATTATTTGTTTTTCAAATGATTAGCTTTATGAATCAATTCCTCTGAGAACTGATTTAATAGATCTGTAGTCAAAAATAATCGGTGGATTATTTACAAAATCTATTCATATTTAAGCGTAACAGCGGGATTTATATTAGCGGCACGTAATGACTGATAACTAACAGATAATATTGCTATTATAAGCACCAGTACAGCAGTAGCAGGGAAAATCCAGAAGCTGATCTTTGTCCTGTAAGCAAACTCATTCAACCAGTTTTGCATATACCACCAGGAAACGGGCCATCCTATAAGGTTTGAAATAAGGATTAGTTTTAATGTGTTCCTTGAAAAAAGAGCTAAAATATCCCGGTTATTGGATCCCATTGCTTTTCTTATCCCAATTTCCCTGGTTCTTTTTTCAACCATATAGGAGGATAAACCATATAATCCAAGGCATGAGAGAAATATTGCCAGAACAGCAAACAGAGTAAAAAGGGCACGCAATTTTTTTTCAAAGACATACAATTTATCATATTCAATATCAATAAATTTGAAATCCATTGGGAAATAGGGATTAAACTGATTCCACACTTTTTCAATTTTTGCTATTGTTCCCGGCACATTTTCCCCGGATATTTTGATATAAATATATCCGAATACTCTGCTTATCAGATACATACATAAAGGTTCCACTTCTTTATGAATAGATTTGTAATGAAAATCCTTCATAACACCTATAATTTCCCCATCTCCACCCCAGAGGCTGAACCTTTTTCCAACAGGATCCTCCATCTCCATCTGCCGGATGGCTGCTTCATTCAGGATATAGCACCCTGAGTCCGATGGATGTTCAAAACTGAAATTCCTTCCTGCTGCCATTTCAATACCAAAGGTGGGAATATAATCATGATCAACTATATAGCGATGGATCAAAACATTTGTTTCCTCGCTTTTCCCTTCCCAGTCAATCCCGGAAGTGGAAGCAACATTGTATGTCGGCAAATCCGAACAACATGTAATATTTACTATGCCTGGATACTTCTTTAGTTCTTCCTTAAAGGTGATATAATCATCATATAAATTCCCTTTTATCTGGCTATATAATATCAAATCTTTATCCAGGCCAAGATTCATATTCTGGATATAGGTTAACTGGCTGTAAACAATTATTGTACAAATAATCATTATTACCGCCGCGAAAAACTGGAGAATTACCAAAATATTTCTGAAGGAGACAGGTCCGGCTTTAATATCTTTCTTAAGGATCTGTACCGGATTATATGATGAGAGAAACAATGCCGGATATATTCCCGATACAAATCCGGTAAAAAGGATAAGAATAATCATCCCGAATGTAAATGACAAATCGGAATAATTCACCGAAACCTCTTTCCCGGTAAACTGGTTAAAATAAGGTAAGATGAGCTCAATTAATAGAATCGCAATCAAATATGAAATCAGCGTAAGTAAAAATGATTCTCCCAGGAATTGACGGATTAACTGTTTCCTTTTTGCTCCATTTATCTTACGGACACTTACTTCCATAGCCCTCCTGGTCGACCTGGCGGTTGACAGATTGATGTAATTAATGATTGCGATAAAAATGATAAATACTCCAATGATGAAAAAAATTCTTATATAGTTGTATTTTGGTTCGGTATGTGAATAAACATCAATATCAAAGTCGGAATGTAAATGAATTTCCGACAGGGGCTGTAACCAGAAATTGGATCGGAAAGATCCCTGGTTCTCCTTCAGATATTGATCGAATTTTACCCCCATTGATCTGTAATCAATACCATCCTGCAATATTGCATACCCATAATAATAATTATTATTCCATCCAACTTCATACCCCACAGATTCCAGTATCTCGAAATTGCCGAGGATTTCAAATTGCAGATGTGAATTGGCCGGGATATTTTTCAGTACACTGGCAACCGTAAATATCAGCCGCTCATTCAGGTTTATTACTTTTCCTAATGGATCTTCATCACCAAAATATTTTTCTGCTATTCTTTCTGTGATTAATACGGAATTGATATCGGGAAATGGATTACCGGGTGATCCTTTTACAAATTCGAATGAGAATATGTCAAAGAACTCTTTATCCGCAAAAGCGACTTTTGTCTCATAATATTTTTTATCATTATAACTTACTAATACCTCAGGTGACCCCGGTCTGAATCTTGCCGTTTCAATAATTTCCGGGAAATAATCCTCTAATGCTAAGGGTAAAGGGGCAGGGGTGGCAGCAACATAAAAATCACCATCTTCATAATGCTGTGTCTGAACAATCCTGTAGATATGATCATACTTTTCATGGAATGTATCAAAGTTTAATTCATCCAGAATCCATAAGTAAATAATTACAGTAGCAGCCATCCCCACAGATAATCCAAGGATATTGATGATAGAATACCCTTTGTGACGATATATAAATCTTAAGAAAGTAGATAAATAATTTCGAAGCATGGAGCATAAATTAAATAAATCCGTAAAAAATATCCCAAATGATATACCAAAAATATATCTTGTTTATGATTAATTAGTTAATTAATTTTAATTAAATTTAGTTTGTAACGTTTTGTTACATATTGTGTAATAAACCGTTACATTTATGGGTTTTATTTATTATATGCACAATGAATAAAGGAACTATACTCGTAGTCGATGACGATAAAACCATGTTAAGAACTCTGCTCCTTCTTTTAAAACATGAGTTTGAACAAGTTTTGACAATATCAAATCCGAACCGGATACCAGAAATGTTAAGAAAAGAATCCTGTGATGTAATCTTATTGGATATGAATTTTTTAGCAGGTAACCAGACCGGTAATGAGGGTATTTTCTGGTTGCGTGAGATACTTAATATTGATCCTGAGGCCATTGTCATTCTGATCACTGCATATGGTGATGTAAATTTAGCTGTTGAAGCAATGAAAGAAGGTGCTACAGATTTTATTATGAAACCCTGGGAGAATGAGAAGTTAATTTCAACCATAAAAACCGGAATAAAACTTCGCCACTCCAATTGGCAGATTAAATTCCTGGAGAATCAGAAGCGGCTCTTCAATGAAGACATTGACAGACAGTTCAAACTCGTCGGGGGCAAGTCAAAAGCAATGCTGAATGTATTAAAGGTTATCAGTAAGGTGGCAGATACGGATGCGAATATACTTATCATGGGGGAAAATGGTACGGGGAAAGAAGTGATTGCCAGAGAGATACATCGCCGATCATCCCGCAGAAATCAGGTTTTCATATCTGTTGACCTTGGTTCGCTGAGTGAAAGCCTGTTTGAAAGTGAACTCTTTGGCCATATGAAAGGGGCTTTTACCGGTGCAATCAGCAATCGTGCCGGACGTTTTGAATCAGCCAGAGGTGGTACACTTTTCCTGGATGAGATAGGAAACCTGCCTCTTTCATTACAATCTAAATTATTGTCAACTATCGAAAATAAAAAGATAATTCCTCTGGGTTCTGATAAGGAAATTGGGATTGATGTCAGATTAATCTTTGCCACCAACCTCCCTCTTTATGAGTTGGTTCAGGGTGGGCTCTTTCGGGAAGACCTCTTATACCGTATTAATACGGTGCAGATTGACCTTCCTCCGTTAAGAGAAAGGAATGAGGATATTTTAATACTTGCTGAATATTTTCTGGATAAATATAGTCGTAAATATTTTAAGCCTGATCTTAGATTTCAACTTAATGTATGGAAGAAATTCAAGTCATATAATTGGCCGGGTAATGTAAGGGAACTGGAGCACACAATAGAAAAAGCAGTGATCCTTTCCGAAAATAATATCCTGAAATTATCTGATTTCCAGTTGACCTCTTTAACGAAAAAATCTGACATGAAAGAACCCGGAACAATAGAGGAGATTGAGAAATATTATATCAAACGGGCTTTGGTAAAGCACAGTGGAAACCTTACAAGAGTAGCCCGTGAATTAAATATATCCAGACCTGCAGTTTATCGAAAAATTAAAAAATATGGTTTATAAAAGCCTGTATATACAGATAATTATCCGCGTCACCCTTCTCCTGGTTACATGTATGGCCCTGGGATGGATAGGCTTAAACAGAGAATACATACATACATCAGCAGTTATTTTCATTTTCTTAATTGCCCAGGTTTTTGCTATGATCAATTACCTTAACCGGACTAACAGATACCTCAGTAATTTTTTCTCATCTGTTCAGGATAGAGGAACTTCACAAAAAATAAAAACGGAGGCAAGTCCATATGCCAGTGAATTGGTTAAAAAAATGAATGCCCTGGGAGAATTAATTGAACAATCCCGGCTGGAAACCGAGAATGAACGCAATTACCTTAAATACCTTGTCGAAAATATCGAAGTGGGTATTATTACCTATCAGGAAAATGGTAAGGTTGATCTGATAAATTCGGGAGCCAGGAAAATTCTGAAAACGAAAGAAATCCAATCAATTAAAGATCTCAACAAATACAAGAAAGATTTTTCGGAAATACTTTTACAGATACAACCCGGGAAACACACACTGGTTAATGTGATCGTCGAAAACGAACTGTTTCAGCTGGCATTACGAACGAGTATTCTGAAAATAAAAGATAAAACCTGTTTCTTAATTTCTTTCCAGGATATTAATTCCGAATTAGACCGGAAAGAACTGGATTCGTGGCAGAAGATTATCCGTGTTCTGGCTCACGAAATCATAAGTACAATCACACCGATTGTTTCTTTATCAAAAAATCAACTAAAACAGTTAAGGAAAAATGGAAAGATAAAAAAAGCCCCTGAGTTATCAAACGAGATTGTATCTGAAACGGTTGAAGGACTCGAAATTATTAATAAAAGGGGAGAAGGACTTATCAAATTTGTTGAAAATTACCGTTCATTGACACACCTGCCCGAACCTGAAATTAAGAAATTTAAACTTAACAATTTGTTGAACCGGATCATAAGACTGATTAAATCGGAATTCCCTGAGATTAAGATTCATTTCAAACTGTTCATCCCTCCAAATATAAGTTTACTTGCAGATGAGAAATTGCTGGAACAAGTTATTCTGAACTTACTTCATAATTCCATGTACGCTCTCAGGAGAAAAAAAACTAAGGAAATTGCAATTAATGCCGGCGAGGAAACCGGTAGCAGCAAATGGATAACCATATGGGATAATGGTTGTGGCATTGAAACGGAAAACCTTGAGAATATTTTTATACCCTTTTTTACATCCAAAAAAGAT
>CAZRHW010000007.1:0-1832 GCA_964599785.1 uncultured Bacteroides sp.
TTGGTCTTTCCGATAATCTGACCATTTTATTCAGGACCATTGTCGTGGGAATCCTCATCGTCCTTCTTGCCCTCCTTGCAGACTTCCTTACCAGGCGTATCCTCGTTCAGATTATCAGGAGGATTGTTATGCGGACAAAAGTAAAATGGGATGATATACTTATAAAAAGAAGAGTTTTCATCCGGTTTGCTCACCTTGTACCTGCATTGATCGTTTATTATTCTGCCGGCTTTATCCTGGTTGATTATCCTGTTATAGAGAACTTTGCAATCGGCGTCATAAAGATCTATATGATCCTTGTCGTTTTGCTGATTATCGATAACCTGATCAATGCATTCCATGAGATATACCATACTTTCCCAATCGCAGAAAACAGGCCCATAAAAGGGTACGTTCAGGTGATCAAGATATTCTTTTATTTCATCGCGATCATCCTGGTGCTTTCCGTTCTTATGGGCAAATCCCCGAAAGGGCTGCTTACCGGCTTAGGTGCGATGGCAGCAGTTCTTTTACTGGTTTTCAAGGATACCATTCTCGGACTGGTTGCCAGTATCCAGCTTTCTGCCAACAAAATGGTCAAGCCTGGTGACTGGATCGAAATGCCCAGGTTTAATGCTGATGGCACCGTTTTTGAAATTACATTGAATACAGTGAAAGTACAGAACTGGGATAAGACAATCGTCACCATTCCAACTTATTCCATGGTTTCAGATGCATTTACGAACTGGAAAGGTATGGAAGAGTCGGGAGGCAGGAGAATAAAAAGATCGATCAATATTGATATGCAAAGTATTAAATTCTGTGATGACGCCATGCTTGCAAAATTCAGTAAAATAAGTGTTTTAAAGAATTATATTGAAAAACGCAAAAAAGAGATTGAAGAATACAACCAGACCCATCAGATCGATGATGCTGTGAAAGTTAATGGACGCCGGATGACCAACCTTGGAACATTCAGGAAATATATCGAGGAATATCTGAGGAACCACCCAAAGATCCATCAGAACATGACCTTTCTGGTAAGACACCTCCAGCCTACTGAAAAAGGTATCCCCATTGAAATCTATGTATTCAGCAATGACCAGGCCTGGGCTAACTACGAAGCTATACAGGCCGATATCTTCGACCATATCCTCGCCGTGATCCCCGAATTTGAACTCAGGGTGTTTCAGAATCCAACGGGTTCAGATTTCCGGAAAATCATTGACTGAGAAGGTGAAGGCTTCAATGGATCCTGCCCATCCATACCGGACAGTACGTTCCGGCAGAGTGGCTGGTTGTTGATGTGTTTGGGTAAGGAGTACTGTAAAAAATTAACATTCCGAACATGATATTACTAAACAGGAGTGTGATCAACCACGGAGTGAGCAGTCTAAAGCGGAGCAGTCAAAAAGAAGGGGCAGGTATAAAGCCAAGACCTGGTAGAAGCGAAAAAGAATCAGAGTATTATCCTGCCCCTTCTGTGTTACTAACTAAAACCTTAACAAAAATATTAAACTGTCAGTTTATTACAAAAAAATAATTCAAAAATTTCATAATATTTTTTAATCAATAATAATTTGTAATTTTAATGGTCTTTTAAATTACAATTTTAATTTAAAGAGCCTTATTTATGGAAGACAACTTACAAATTGATACACTTGACAAGAAGATCCTGTCGATGATCACACATAATGCACGCATACCATATCTTGAGGTTGCGAGGGCATGCCATGTATCAGGTGCGGCGATTCACCAGCGGATTCAGAAACTGACCAGGATAGGGGTGATAACCGGATCAAGATTCACAATCGAACCCAGGAAGATTGGTTACAAAACCTGTGCATATATGG
>CAZRHW010000007.1:1842-9570 GCA_964599785.1 uncultured Bacteroides sp.
TCTGTACAGGGAGGTCCTGGCTAAACTGAAAGAAATACCGGAGGTTACCCAATGTCATTATACTACAGGTAATTATTCCGTTTTCATTAAGATCTACACCAGGGATAATGAACATCTTAAAACTGTACTCACAGACAAGCTTCAGGCTATTCCCGGTGTGTCCAGGACAGAAACATTTATTTCACTGGAGGAGGGGTTTAACAGGTCGCTTCCGATAAATTAACGTCAATCATCCGGGCATTCTTTGCCTGACGGCTTCATAGATAAGAATTGCAACTGCTGCGCTGACATTCAGGGAAGAAATCTGCCCCATAACAGGTATCCTGAAGAGTTCATCACATCTTTTCATCAGTCCTGTAGAAATACCTTTATCTTCTGATCCAAATATAAAAGCTGAGGGGCCGGTGATCTGCATTTGTGTATAAAGTTTTTCGGCTTTTTCAGATGATCCGAAAATCATCAATCCACTGTTTCTGAGGTAGCTTACTGCATAAACCAGGTTCGGGACTCTGCAAACAGGGATTCTGTTCAATGCTCCCGCCGATGTTTTCAGAGAATCTGCATTGATGCGGGCAGAGCCATGGTGCGGTATAACCATTGCATGCACTCCCGCACATTCGGCCGTCCTGGCTACTGCACCGAAATTTCTTACATCCGTCACGCCATCCAACAAAATAATCAAAGGATCTTCTCCCGATTCATAGATGGCCGGTATGACCTGATCCAGACTCTGAAAACTGATCGGTGAAATATAAGCGATGATGCCCTGATGATTTTTACGTGTAATACGGTTTAGCTTTTCTATTGGGACAAACTGGAAGGGTATGGATCTTTCTTTGACAAGTCTTAATATATATTGATAGTTATCACCCTGAAGGTTCTTTTTCAGAAAGACCTTTTCAATCTCCCGGCCCGATTCAATTGCCTCAATTAACGGCCTCGGTCCATATATAAATTCATCAACCGGTTTTATCATATGTTATCAGCATAAAAAATCTTACCTCTCCGCCAATCCTGTACAGCCTGGATCCACATTGAGTTCACAAAATTCCTTTCAAGCTGGTAATCATTGTCAGAATAGGGATCCCTGACTTTGGAGAATGTGAACCTGAGCGGCTCCTTACCCCTCTTCCTGTAATAGGTCCATATCTCAGTATCAGCTGTTTTTGAAAGGCTGTTCGGAGGCCCGTAAACGATGAACATCATGCCACGGTCGGTTTTCCAGCCTTCTTTATAGGATGTGAAATAATAGTTGGCATAAAATACCCTGTTATAATAGATCCTCACCAGTTCTCTTGCTGTCTGAACATTCCCCGATGCCTGTAACCAGAAATTATCAACCGCGAGCTTTTTATTTGTCTGATTAATTAAATCATTAAATTCGATTGTTGAGGTAAGGTATGCCAGGGGACCAATCATATCATCCATGGTTGTGACCCTGGGATAAGTTTCTCCAAAATTGAACAATGATAATCCTCCTTTTTCCCTGGGGTCAACCTGTACGTAATACATCCCTTCCCGGAGTAAGACGAATTTTATCGTATCGTTATAGGGAAAAGCATATATACTGTCAGGAATAAAGTCAGGCCTGGGAGAAGAGAGATTGGTGATCGGGGGTCTTGGGAGTGGAAACCTGTTCTGATAATACTTGATAAAAAGGGTGTCAATTTGTTTCCCGGCATAGGATATCATAAAGATGTCTCCCTTTTTAAAAATCCTGTTGAACGACGGATAGCCTGTGCTCGGAGATATCACCCTGAAATTCTGGGCTGTATTTATGGAAGATTTATCTACATCAAGAAAAGATAAACTGCTTTTTTTACGCAACAAATCGGTTGTATTCACTTTCAATGAATAAATCTTACCCTGCTGTGCAAGCAATGGTATAGACGCAATAAAGATATCTTTTATCTCATTCCTGTCAAGGTTATAATAAATTGTTGCACTATCGGCAACAGCCTCACTCTCATTACCGTTAATAATTTCCTTCATCTCATAGTGCAGGCTCAGTGAAGCCATGTATTTCCCTTCCCGGTTAGCCTGATTAAACAATAACTCTGTGGTAAATAGCTTCACATATAATCTGGATATTTCGGGTATTTCATGGCAGATCAACATTTCCGGGTGAAGCGGTGTACTGGATGGATTATAAATCGTGGCCATATTCCTGTTGACCGCGGTGGTTGTTTTTTGAGTAATCCGCGAACAGGAAACTGTCATTAAAAGTATACAGCTTAATATTTTAATAAGATGTCGTATCATCGCATATTCACTCTATAAATTTATCAAATTATCCAACTCCTTATGCAGTTTTTCCCATTTCTGCATTTCTGATGACAACGAGATAGTCAGCTTTTCATAGTTTTCAAAAATCGTTCCATCTTTTAAAGCTTCGTTTTTGCTCATCTGCCTGTTAAGTTTCTCAACCTCTTTCTCGAGGTAAGCGATATGTTCTTCTGCCAGGTGGATCTGTCTTTCAATTTTACGGATCCGTCTTTCATGTTCTTTTCTTCTCTCATATGCCAGTTTATTCCCCCGGTTTTTGTTTTCATCTTTGTCCCGGCTTACGTCATGCCGCTTATTCAGATCCGACAGATCCTCAATCTTTTTTTTCTTTAAAAAATCATATATCCCTCCCATATTCTCCTTTACCTTCCCATCCCTGAATTCATATACTTTCTGTACCAGGCCATCGAGGAATTCCCTGTCGTGAGAGACCACAATCAACGTACCATCCCAATTCAGCAAAGCCTGCTTAAGAATATCTTTTGACCGCATATCAAGGTGATTTGTAGGTTCATCCAGCAGAAGCAGGTTATAGGGCCTCAACAGCAACCTGGCGATGGCAAGGCGGGATCGTTCACCACCGGAGAGTACTTTTACCGTTTTATCAATATCGTCTTCATGAAAAAGAAATGCACCGAGCAGATTCCTGATCTGAGATCTCATCTCCCCAATGGCTTCATAATCAATGGTATCATAAACAGTTCTGCTTTCGTCCATAATCTCATCCTGGTTCTGGGCATAATAACCGGTATGTACATTTTGTCCAATCCTTAATTTACCTTCCCAGTCGAGTTCCCCGGCAATGATTTTCGAAAGGGTAGTTTTGCCCTCTCCATTTCTCCCCACAAAGGCAACTTTTTCACCACGTTCAATAACGAGGTCTATTCCCTTCAGAACCTCTTTCACACCAAAACTTTTAGACAATCCTTCTGCTTCCATGACAAGTGTTGCAGATCTCGGGGCAGAAGGAAACCTGATATTGAAAGCAGCAAGGTCTTCAAGTTCTATTTCAATCCTGTCCAATCTATCAAGCTGCCTGATCCTTGATTGTACCTGTGTGGCTTTTGTTGCCTTATATCTGAACCGCTCGATAAACTTTTCCGTTGTTTCGATCTTTTTCTGTTGATTCCTGTATGCCGCCAATTGTTGTTCCCTTCTCTGCTGCCTGAGGATCCTGAATTCCGAGTAAGGAACTTTATAGTCATAAACAGATTCCATGCTTATTTCAATGGTTCTTTGTGTTGCGGTATCCAGAAATGCACGGTCGTGCGAAATAATCACCACAGCTCCCGGATAATTAGCGAGAAATCTTTCAAGCCATTGTATTGATTCTATATCCAGGTGGTTGGTGGGTTCGTCAAGGAGAAGCAAATCGTTGTTTCCTAATAAAAGTTTGGCCAGCTCGATACGCATGCGCCACCCGCCACTGAACTCAGAGGTGGGCTTGTGAAATTCATCTCTTCTGAAGCCAAGCCCCAGTAAGGTCTGTTCAATGGTTGCTTCCAGCGATGTACCCCCCAGCAAATGATATCTTTCCGTTAACTCTGCAAATTTCTGGGCTATGACACTATTTTCTTCATGCTGGTTTTCGGATTTCAGTACAAGCTGTTTTTCTATTGACTTCATCTCCTCCTCAACTTCATTCAATTCGACAAATGCAGACTTCACCTCTTTCCAGAGTGATCCTTTATCCTGATACTTCATTTGTTGTGGCAGGTAACCGGTCATCAGCATATCCAGCCTGACTACTTTTCCTTCATCAGGTTCAATTATGCCGGCAATGATCTTTAAAAGTGTTGTTTTCCCGGCACCATTTCTCCCAACCAGCCCGATCCTGTCTTTTGGATTTATGCGTAATGACACATCCGTGAAAACAGTCTGCCCTCCAAAATGTACGCTTATGTTATCCAGTGAGATCATGTTGTATTCCCGTATTCAGCCCTCATAAATCAGAACTCAGAATTCATTATATCTTTGCAATGTTATAAAATAAAAATAATTAACGGTTGAGTCCACTCCGAAAAGTATGAAAATAGCAAAATGCCACAAAGACACAAAGGCACAAAGTTACACAAAGAATTCATTTTCAATAATTTATATTTATTTCATCTTATTGTCTCAGTGCCTTAGTGGCGAAAATATTACTTTTCAGAGTAGACTCACTAATGGAATCTTAGGGTGATCTTTCTTTAGGAGATGCAACTACCAATCCAACAACCATATTAACAAATGCTGTCGCTCTTTATGCATCCGGTGGAGAACTATTTGCATATGATGCTGCCGATAATGCCACGCAATCCTCCTCCCATTGCGACAATTGCTACAATTGCGACCTTGCGACCATTGCAACCTTCCCTCTTCCATTCCACTCATTAACGACTTTTACCAAAAGTTATATCCTGCTAACATTCGCTATCTTATTTTCTTAATTATCTTTGTCAGTTATTCCTGAAAATGAAATAACCACAGAGGCAGGTTCCATGAAAAAATATAAAAGAACCCTGGTTACCGCCGCCCTTCCCTATGCAAACGGTCCCGTGCATATCGGCCATCTTGCCGGTGTGTATGTCCCGGCTGATATCTATTCCAGGTATCTCCGCCTGAAGGGGGAAGACATCATCTTTATCTGTGGCTCCGATGAACATGGCATACCCATAACCATCAAAGCCAGGCAGGAAGGTGTGAGCCCTCAAAAAATCGTCGATAAGTACCACGAACTCAATAAGGAATCCTTTGAAAAGTTCGGTATTACCTTTGATATCTATCACCGCACCACCAATCCGACACACCACCGCACTGCTTCTGAGTTTTTCAAAACACTGTTCGACAGGGGAGATTTTATTGAAAAAACCACTCAGCAGTATTTTGATCCGGAAGCCGGTCAGTTTCTTGCCGACAGGTATATCACCGGGACCTGTCCGCGTTGCAGTTATGAGAACGCTTATGGCGACCAGTGTGAAAATTGCGGCAGTTCATTAAGCCCGACGGACCTCATCAATCCGAAATCAACCATCAGCGGGAGCCAGCCCGTTCTTAAAGAAACAAAACACTGGTATCTTCCGCTCGATCAATATGAACCGTTTCTTAAAAAATGGATCCTTGAAGAGAACAAACACTGGAAAAGCAACGTGTATGGACAGTGCAAATCCTGGCTTGACGGTGGTCTGGAGCCAAGGGCTGTTACCCGTGACCTTGACTGGGGAATTCCAGTACCAATTGAAGGAGCGGAAGGAAAGGTGCTCTATGTCTGGTTTGATGCACCCATCGGGTATATTTCCGCTACCAAAGACCTGACAGAAAAATGGGAGCTCTACTGGAAAGACCAGGATACAAGGATGATCCACTTCATCGGAAAAGATAATATTGTTTTTCACTGTATCATCTTCCCTACCATGCTGAAAGCAGAAGGCACTTTCATCCTTCCTGAAAATGTCCCGGCCAATGAATTTCTCAACCTGGAAGGTGATAAGATCTCAACATCAAGGAACTGGGCGGTATGGCTTCACGAATATCTTGAAGAATTCAAGGACAAGCAGGATATATTAAGGTATGTCCTGTGTGCCGGAGCACCGGAAACCAAGGATAATGATTTCACCTGGAAAGATTTCCAGGCCAGAAACAATAATGAACTCGTTGCTATTCTCGGTAATTTTGTTCACCGTACACTTGTATTGACACATAAATATTTTGATGGAAAAACACCGGAATTAAAGAATCCGGATTCCTACGATAAAAAAGTGCTTGATGAAATATCTGTTTTCAGGAAAAGCGTTGAATCCAACCTCGACCATTTCCGTTTCAGAGAGGCCCTGAAAGAAGCCATGAACCTGGCAAGGCTCGGTAACAAATACCTGGCAGATACGGAACCATGGATCCTGATTAAAACTGATAAAGACAGGGTAGGCAATATCCTGAATGTATCACTGCAGATCACGGCAAACCTGTCTGCCCTGATCGAACCATTTATTCCCGATACAGCAAAGAAACTAGCCCGTTTTTTAAATATCAGCCCTGTAAAATGGTCTGAAATCGGATCCAAAAATATTCTGAAACCCGGGCATCAGATCAACCAGCCGGAACTTCTGTTTGAAAAGATTGAAGACCCGGTTATCCAGGTACAACTTAATAAACTTGAAAATATTAAGAAAATGAATGAATCGGCAACATCCGGTCTTGAACCTGCTTTGAAGGACATCAGTTACGACGAATTCAGTAAAATGGATATGCGTACAGCGGTGATCCTGGAAGCAGAAAAAGTGCCCAAAACGGACAAACTTATTAAACTTGTTGTTGATACCGGGCTGGACAAACGAACTGTTATCTCAGGGATCGCTGAATACTTCAAGCCTGAAGATCTGCCCGGAAAACAGGTCTGCGTGCTGGCGAACCTGGCTCCCCGGACAATACGGGGAATTGAATCACATGGTATGATACTGCTTGCTGAAGAACCTGGTGGGAAGTTGATCTTTGTGATACCTGAAGAAAAGACAAAACCAGGGTCTGTTGTGAAATAATCAACCTAGTATTTCAAGACCCAGGCTGAACTCATTCCGGGAAGTTTTTTCAAATCCGCCAATGCCTCACCGGCTTCAAGCCTGTCATTAAAACTCATTGCCGATACCCTGAAGTATTCGCCTCCACCGGATAAGATACGCGCGTTATAACCCTGATCATTCAGTTTTTTCATAAGTTCCCTGGCATTTCCAAATTCCCTGAAACTTCCGGTTATAATATGGTATTCGGTTGGAATAATCTCTAACACTTTAGATTCTGCAGGTTCATTTATCTCAGCCTGCTGAACCTGAACTTCGGTTTTAACAGGAGTATTCCTGTTTGTTTCAGATGTTTCGTTAAATAACCGTAAACCTGTATAATCCAGGTAACCTGTTTTCATCGGAACCAGAACCATAGCTGCCAGAAGGGATGCTGCAATGCCTGTATAAACCAGGCGTCTTATTTTTTTCCTCCTGTTACTTCCTGACATCTCTGCAGAAATGTACCTTGAAGGTCTGGTTCCCTGATCAGCAGATTTATACATCTCCCTGAAGAACACATCGGAAAGACTGTATGATTCAAGTAAAAAGTTATTGCTGAGTTCTGCCTGGAATTGCAGATTTCTGTGTTTATCCTGGTAGAAAAATCCAAGTTCATCAATGGTGAATTTGCTGCCTGATCCGGTTGATTTTCTAATATTTTCTGTATACTTAACTGTAAGGGCTTCTGCATCTTTATAGCCTACGCCCAACCTCATGGATATATGTCCAACCAGCAATCCGTCATTATGATGCAGATTCCTGTTGAAAAGAACTGATTTTGAAGGGGGTGAAATGGATTTTTGCATATAGTTCACTTCCGCCGACCTGTAATTGGCAACAAATCCGCCAAGTCCCGGAATGATCACACAATCATGCAGGATAAGAAGTTCCTTTATATAATCTCCAA